>VBWD01000004.1 GCA_006218055.1 Gallionellaceae bacterium | reverse complement strand
TGTGCGCTACCCGCGCGATCTGCGCAGCACGCCGGAGCAGATTGCACGCGAGGTGCTGGTGACTACCATGGATGGCGCGATGATCCCGCTCGGACAACTCGCCAGAGTGAGCCTCAGCAAGGGCGCACCTTCCATCCGCACCGAAAACGCCCTGCTCTCCGCCTACATCTATGTGGACATCCGCGAGCGCGACATCGGCTCCTATGTGGATGAAGCACGCAAGGCGGTGGCCGAACAGGTGACGTTCCCGCCCGGTTATTACGCAACCTGGAGCGGGCAGTTCGAGTACATGGAGCGCGCCACGGCGAAGATGAAGGTCGTGATTCCCATCACGCTGCTGCTTATCTTCCTGCTGCTGTATCTCAACTTCAAACGCGTCACCGAATCGCTGGTGGTCATGTTGTCGGTGCCGTTCGCCTTGGTGGGTGGAATATGGTTTCTGTGGCTGCTCGACTACAACTTGAGCGTCGCGGTGGCGGTCGGCTTCATCGCGCTAGCGGGTGTGGCGGCGGAGACGGGAGTGGTGATGCTGATCTATCTGGAACAGGCGTGGCAGGCAAAATTGGCGGAATGTGCAAGTCGCCCTCACCCCAACCCTCTCCCAGAGGGCGAGGGGGTAATCGCTTCGCGGCTGGCCAGCCGCGAGGATTTGCACGATGCCATCATGCACGGTGCGGTGGAACGCGTGCGCCCGAAGATGATGACCGTGGTTGCCATCATGGCCGGACTACTGCCCATCCTGTGGAGTAGCGGCACCGGCTCGGAAGTGATGCGCCGCATCGCCGCCCCGATGGTCGGCGGCATGATCTCCTCGGCGGTATTAACGTTGCTGGTGATCCCAGTGATCTATGCACTGATCAAACAACACGAACTCTCTTCAACATACAAATCACTTTGAAAGGTACTCCATGAAGTCAATCTCACTCGCCATCGCATTAGCGTCCATGATCGGTTTTGCTCAAGCTGCGTCACATGAGCATGACAGTCATCAGAACATGACATCACACGCCGAGCATGCCACCCTACATCAAGGCATGGGCGTGGTAAGGACAGTCGGCGCAGGCAAGATGCAGATCGCTCACGAACCTATCCCTTCTCTCGATTGGCCCGCCATGACCATGTGGTTCGAATTGCAAGGCCATGCCGGTCAGAGCATCCAAGTGGGCAATCACGTGAGCTTCAAGATAATGCAAGGTAAGAACAAGAAATGGGTGATCGAAAGTATCGAGCGGAAATAACGCTCGCTGCAACACCGCAGGTAGAAGCTAGGTATTCTGCTCCCCTGTTTTTTTCGTCGAATTACGGATGAGTTTTTCGAAACCTACCGTCGATACTTGGCTGACATCCAGATATTCGTGCGTCACATCACGTTCGCTAATGACCTTGTTACTCTTGCACCAATTGTGCCATGCCTTGTCCGCCGCGTTCGAAGTGCCGGGCAAGCCATGCAAACGATAGCGACTTCCGCTTTGCGTAGTCAGCACCATCGATTCCCGATCGAAACTCTTGATCGGGCTGCTGGCACGTCCCACATCCTGCGACACTTCATGTCCACATAGATGACGGGTCACTTCACCACTTTTCAATTGGACCTCGACCACCTTCCAACGACGTATCGTCAGATGATACGCACCATATATTCCAGTTGTTGACACCACTATCTCCCTTTAACGCATCTTCTCAACCGCTTCTTCCACCCGCTCCACCGCAATGATGGTCATGCCCTCAATCTTGTGCTTGGGCGCATTGGCTTTGGGGATGATAGCGTGAGTGAAACCCAGCTTGGCAGCTTCTTTTAGACGTTCCTGCCCGCGCTGCACGGGGCGCACTTCGCCCGCCAAACCGACTTCACCGAACACCACCATCTTTTCCGGCAAGGGTTTGCTGCGCAGGGAAGAAACAATGGCGAGCAATACCGCCAAATCAGCCCCCGGCTCAGTGATCTTCACACCGCCTACCGCGTTGATGAACACATCCTCCCGCGTGGCGATGCAACACGGCGAGCAACATCGCCAAGCGGTTCTGTTCCAAACCCAATGAGAGGCGACGCGGCGTGGGAGCGTGCGATGCATCCAACAAGGCTTGTATCTCAACCAACAAGGGACGCGTACCTTCCTGTGTGACCATGACGCAAGAGCCTGCCACTTGCGTGCCGTGCTGCGACAGGAACAGGGCGGACGGATTGCTCACTTCGCGCAGGCCTTTCTCAGTCATGGCAAACACACCCAGCTCGTTCACCGCACCGAAGCGATTCTTGAACGCGCGGATAAGGCGGAAACTGGAATGGGTATCGCCCTCGAAGTACAACACGGTGTCGACGATGTGCTCCAACACGCGCGGCCCGGCCAGCGCGCCTTCCTTGGTGACGTGGCCAACAAGAATGATGGTCACGCCGCTGCTCTTCGCCAGCCGCGTGAGCTGTGCCGCGCATTCGCGCACCTGTGCCACCGAACCTGGTGCCGAGGTCAGTTGTTCGGAATACACGGTCTGGATGGAGTCGATGACCACCACGTCCGGCTTCTCGTGGGCGATGGTGGCTTGGATTTTTTCTAGCTGAATCTCAGGTAGAAGATTAACGGAGCGCGCATCCAACGAAAGACGTTTGGCACGCAACGCGATCTGCTGCGCCGACTCTTCGCCACTGACGTAAAGCACCTTCTGTGATTGCGACAGATGCGCCAAGGCTTGCAACAGCAGTGTGGATTTGCCGATGCCGGGATCACCGCCGATAAGTACCACGCCACCTTCCACCAGCCCGCCGCCCAGCACACGGTCGAACTCGGCGATGCCGGTCGGTGTGCGTGACACTTCGCTTGCTTCCACCTCGGCCAGTTGCTGCAACTTGCCCGATGCCGCCAAGGCGCTGAAGCGGTTCTTGCCCGCCGAGGGCAGCACTTCCGCCACCGATTCCACCAGCGTGTTCCACTCGCCGCAATGCGGACACTGGCCCTGCCATTTGGGAGATTGCCCACCGCACTCGGTGCAGCTATAGATGGTTTTTGCTTTTGCCATGACTGTCTGATATTGAACGTGCCATCCGGTGACGGGATCGAATACTGCGAAGGATAACCGGAAAGTGGTGATTCCTCATCACCTGTACCACCGCCAGTTATTCCTATCTAGGAGCGCGGGGCATTGCGCCCCGCTGTCTTGGCTCGATACATCGCGGCATCTGCATGTTTGAGCAGCTCCTCGACGCTGTGCCTGTTTCCGTAGAACATGCAGACACCGACACTGGCAGTGGTTTGATATTCATATTCCCGTAGCTGGCATGGCTGGCTCAACGATGCACGGATCTTGTCTGCGACCGATTCGGCGGCAGAGGCAGCTTCAAGATCGGCGCTGCTCAGGCCTTCCAGCACCACGACGAACTCATCACCGCCCAGACGCGCCACGGAATCGACATCGCGCACACAATCCTGCAGCCGCAGGGCGACCTCGATCAGTAGCAGATCACCGATATCATGCCCTTTGCTATCGTTGAGCGCCTTGAAGCGGTCCATATCCAGAAACATCACTGCGCCATGCTGTCCGTTGCGCGCGCTGGCGGCGAGAGCCTGATGCAGGCGATCCATCAACAAACGACGATTGGGCAAGCCGGTGAGTACATCATAAAAAGCGAATTGATGGATCTTCTCCTCGGCTAGCTTGCGTTCGGTGATATCCGTGCGGATCGCAACGTACTGGAACGGTTTACCGTCACCGCCCATGTTGGGCACGATGGTCGTATCCACCCAATACAGATGCCCGTCCTTGGCCCGATTGCAGATCTCCCCGTGCCATACCCTGCCTGCTGCAATGGTGCGGTACATGTCTTGAAAGAACTCTTTCGGATGCGTGCCGGAATTAAGCAGACGGTGATTCTGCCCAAGCAGCTCATCGTGCGAATACTGGCTGATGGCACAGAACTTGTCGTTGGCGTAAGTGATCGTGCCGCGCACATCGGTGATCGCCACGATCGAGTGCTGGTCCAGCGCATATTTCTGATACTCCAGATCCTTCAATACCTGCTTATGTGTTTGTTCGAGTTGTGACAGCGCCTGTGCGTTGCGCCGCGCCATGCGCTGATCGAACAGCACGGCGAGCATCCCGCCGCCGAACCAGAGCACGGAGATCAGAGAGATCAGCACCACCATCATCGCCGGCAGATCACGCCCATCAGGTACATAGCTGAGGCAGAGGCTGCCGGGCTGGATATGCGTGCCCAGCATGGCGGTGTAGTGCATGCCGGAGATCGCCAATCCCATGACCACGCTCCCCAGTACGAAACGGAGCAACGCAGGTATCTTTATGCGCTCTCCCTGACACATCATCAGTAGCGCCCCCCATGATGCGACGACGGCAATGACCACGGATGAGACAAAATAAATCGGGTCGTAACTGATTGGAGGCGACATCCTGAGTGCTGCCATGCCGGTGTAATGCATGGTACTGATGCCCACCCCCATCAGCAGACCGCTCAAGATGATGCGCATGGGATGGATGTCCGCTTCACGCAACACATAAAAGCCAAGCAGGGCTGCGGCAATGGCAGGCAAGGCAGAAAGCAGGGTCAAGGACAGGTCATAACCGAGTGGAATGGACAGATGGAAGGCCAGCATGCCGATGAAGTGCATGGACCAGATCGCCAAACCCAGTGTGATGCCCCCGGCTGCCATCCATACCCACGTCGAACTCCCGCTGCTCTCGCGCATGCGCTGGGCATGGGTGAGTGCCGTGAACGAGCCGACCATCGCGACCAGCACGGACAACACTATCAGCGAGACACTCCAAGTGATTGGCAATTTACGCTCCCCGCTTTGTGTTCATGCCAACGCATCTCCGAACTCACACTCTGTCCGAGTAAGGGGCAATGCACGACATACCCCCACGCCGCGCAGTGTACCCCCCCAAATTGCAGTCAAATATCATGGGGGGCGCAGAGAGGCGCGAGCCGTCATAGTAGAATAGCGCCATGTTACGCCTCACTGAAATCAAGCTTCCGCTGACCCATCCGCAACACGCCCTGCACGACGCGATCATCCAGCGCCTCGGCATCCGCGTGGATGAATTGAAGGGCTTCACCCTCTTCCGTCGCGGCTACGATGCGCGCAAACCCTCCGCCATCATGTTCATCTATACGCTGGATGTGGAAGTGGCGAATGAAGCCAAAGTGCTGCTTCGTTTCAAGAACGACCTGCATGTGAAGGTCGCACCGGACACCCGTTACCACCCCGTTGCCCAAGCGCCCGAAGGATTGTCCGAACGCCCCGTTGTGATCGGCACTGGGCCGTGCGGCCTGTTTGCCGGCTTGATCCTGGCACAGATGGGCTTCCGCCCCATCATCCTTGAGCGCGGCAAAGAAGTGCGTGAACGCACCAAAGACACTTGGGGCTTGTGGCGCAAACATGAATTGAACCCGGAATCGAACGTGCAGTTCGGCGAAGGCGGTGCGGGCACGTTCTCCGACGGCAAGTTGTACAGCCAGGTGAAAGACCCCAAACACTACAGCCGCAAGGTGTTGAAGGAATTCATCCTGGCGGGCGCACCACCCGAGATCGAATACGTGAGCAAGCCGCACATCGGCACCTTCCGCTTGGTCGGCATGGTGGAGGTGATGCGCGCGAAGATCATCGAGTTGGGCGGCGAGGTACGTTTCCAAAGTCGCGTGAGCGACATCGAGATCGACAATGGGCAAGTACGCGGTGTGACCTTGGCGAACGGAGACCAGATCGCCACCCGCCACGTGGTGCTGGCCGTCGGCCACAGTGCGCGTGACACAGTAGAGATGTTGCACCAGCGCGGTGTGTACATGGAGGCGAAACCGTTCTCCATTGGCTTCCGTATCGAACATCCGCAATCACTCATCGACGCGGCACGCTTCGGCAGAAACGCAGGCAACCCACTTCTAGGCGCGGCAGATTACAAACTCGTGCATCACGCCAGCAACGGCCGCTCGGTGTATAGCTTCTGCATGTGCCCTGGCGGCACGGTGGTGGCAGCCACTTCCGAAGAAGGACGCGTAGTGACCAACGGCATGAGCCAATACTCGCGCAACGAACGCAATGCCAACAGCGGCATCGTGGTGGGCATCACCCCCGCCGACTATCCCGGTGGCCCACTGGCAGGGATCGAATTCCAACGTCAATGGGAGAGCCGCGCTTACGTGTTAGGCGGCAGCAACTACAACGCCCCCGCACAACTGGTCGGCGATTTCATCGCACAGCGGCCCTCGACAAAACTTGGCGAAGTCCTTCCTTCCTACACACCGGGCGTGACACTGGGCGATCTCGCTACGGCATTACCGGACTATGTGATCGATGCCGTGCGCGAGGCCTTGCCTGCGTTCGAAAAGAGCATCAAAGGCTTCTCCATGCACGATGCCATCCTCACCGGCGTGGAGACGCGCACTTCGTCTCCCGTCAGCATCAAACGCGACGCGAGCTATCAGAGTTTGAACACCAAGGGCTTGTATCCAGCAGGAGAAGGTGCGGGTTACGCGGGGGGCATCATGTCAGCCGCCATCGATGGCATCGAAGTCGCCGAGGCGGTGGCGTTGAGTATGTTGCAGCAGACTTAGTGTAGCGTCTTGCTTGCAGCCACTGCCGCCGCTTCGATAAAGACAGCCTCGGCATCGATCGCATCGAACACATAGCGTTCGTTACAGAACTCGCAGTGCACCTCGATCTCGCCGCGTTCGGCGAGAATGGAACTCACCTCTTCCCGTCCCAACATCTGCAACATACGGCCCACGTTCTCACGTGAACATGCACACTGGAATACGATGGTCTGTGCATCGAACAAGCGAATATCTTCTTCATGGTAGAGGCGATGGATCAACTCATCCGCAGGGAGTTGCAACAGCTCTTCAGGCTTGAGGGTATCGGCCAACTGTCCTGCCCTGCCCCATGCATCGGCATCATGCGACTCGCTCTTCTCAGGCAGTTTCTGCAACAACATCCCTGCCGCCACTTTGTCATCCGCCGCCAACCATAAGCGCGTCTCCAATTGTTCTGAGCGAGTCATGTAGTTCTGCAATATCTCGGCGATGGTGTCGCCTTCGAGGGCAACGATGCCCTGATACGCCTGATTGCCGTCTTTCGGATCGAGTGTGATGACGAAACGGCCATCACCCACCAAGTCTTGCAACTTGTCGCGCGTCAGGTCACCTTCCCACTTGGCCGTGGCACGCACTTCCAGGTCACCCGTGCATTCCACCACCAACAATTTGACTGCACCTTTACCGTGTATCTGCAACACCATGGAGCCTTGCAGTTTGAGCGTGGCGGACAGCAAGACGGCAGCGGCGCACAACTCACCCATCAGATTTTTCAGCACAGGCGGATAGTCATGACGCTCGATGACGGATTGCCAGACGCTATCGAGACGCACGATCTCGCCGCGTATCGGCAGGTGTTCGAACAGGAAGCGATGCAGGGTGTCAGTAGGATTTTTCATAGGGCGCGATGATAGCACGCAGCCCAATAACTACGGACGTTCAGGGCACATCTGGCGGATGCGTTCTGGTGTCGCCGGATGGCTGGAGAGGTAGTCCCTTGCGACATCCTGAGCATCATCCTTCGTGGTTTTCAGTTTCTCATTACGTGAAAGATGCGCTGCCTCAAGCTTCTCTAGCGCCGTCGCCAACAAGCACGGCGATAGGCTATTGAGCTGCAAGGTGCGCTCTGCGTATTCGTCCGATTCGCGCTCCATGTCGCGCGAGTAACTGGCTTGCAGGATGACGGCGGGCACGGTCGCCAACAGAGTGCTGACATCGCCCATATACCAAGTCATCATCAAGCCGACCGCAGAGCTTTGCAACACCATGCGCATGGCATGGCGTTGCTCGATGTGGCCGCGTTCGTGCGCCAATACGGCAACGATCTCGTCATCATTCTCAGTCAGCGCAACCAACTCATCCAACATCACGATGGTGCCATCAGGCAAGGCGAATGCGTTCGGCCCCATACGCGGCGAACTGCGGAACACGATGTGGTAACTCATATTGGAATCAGCCAAGGGCTGCAGCTTGGCGTACGCGTCAACCAAAGCCTGTTGCCGCACCGCATCCAATTTACTTGGTTGCAGCATGAACTTGTCCAACGTATCCAAGGTAGAGTTGCCCATCTTTTGCAGCACTGCATCTGGCACACGCTTGGCGATCACGCTTGCGCTCCACGGCAACAGATAGACATACGATGCGATCAGGACGGCAACGATGGCCAGCGAGGCGATCAATGCCCATCCCAGACTGTGCTGCATGCCATCCACCCATGAGCGACGCACGCCTGCCGCATGCAACATTTGATCGAGCACAGCGTGATCGGTGACCTCGCACTGCCCACCATCCGAGAAAGTCAGCAAACGCGGCGTGTTGCCTAGTCGTTCTGATATCTGGACCTGTACGAACGGATAGCGCAGTTCGAGATCGTCGCCCCGCAACACCCACTCTTGGCCTTCTAAAGAAAGCTCCACCGCCCTTGCTGCGGTGGTCTTGCCATCGAAATAACGCGCAGTTAACACAGTTAATTTAAAAGGCGCGAAGCGCTTCGATTGCCCTCTCTCCCTGTGGGATAACCAGCGACTTGCCCGCTTGCGGGCTTAGTCGAATGGCTAGTAGTCCCATCAGAGAGTTGAAGTGAGGGAACGGACGCAATGACGATAGCCATGATTTGCGTCCGTTAGAGTGAGATGTCCAGATCGAACATCTCGGCGGTCTCTTCGCCCGTCGCATTGGCATCTTGCGACTGCCCCGCCACGAACTCGGCCAAGTCTCCTTGCGCCATCAAGCCCATGTTCTCGATCTTGTAACGCATCATGCGGATCTGCGCGAAAGGAACGAACAGGCCTAACGTGAGGATGATGCCCAACATATTGGTGAAGAATATCCAAACGTAGGGCTTGATCTCCAAGCGGCTGTAGAAAGTGTGTTCACCGAGGCCAGTTCCATTCCAGATCAGGTTGGGCAAGCGCACCGCGTAGTATCCGGCGATGAACAGGTAGGCAACGGGAAGCAGCATCAACATCAGCGGTAAGCCGAGCACAGTCAACACACCCGCCAGAATCGCCAGTCCTACCACCATCCCCAACAGGCGCAGATAGATGCCATAGAAACTGCCTACTGAAGCATCAAAGTTGAAATAGGTATCACCGAACTGGCCGTTGCTGTGCTGATACTGCTTAATCCGTTGATGGGTGAACGGCGCCAGCCCGAGCAAAGTCAAAATAGTAAGGAATGGGAATAACAGGAACACCGTGTAAGCCGCCGCGTCGCTTCCCGCGAACGAGAAACGCAAACCGCGATAACTGCTGTTGTGCAACTTGAAACGCAAAGAGCGCACGATCAGCCAAGGCATCACCGCTGCGATGAGCAATAAAACAATGATGACCAACACCGGACTGATCGCCGCGGCCGCGTAATAGACCAACAGCAAGCCGAAGGCGATGAGCCGCCCTTTGAGGATGGACATGGGCAAGCCGTGATATTCGAAACTGGCATCCGCCAAACGCGTATTGCGGTAGAAATATTGCAAGCGCCGCACTTTCGCCCATGCGCTGTAGATACCAAGCGTCAGGATAGACAGCAAGAGATTGACGATCCATATCTTGAAGAATTCCCAGCCGCTTCCGGTGAATTCAAAAGCATGCTCTTGCGGTTGTTGATGCGTCTGCATATCCATCCCCTCTCGACTCAGGTAAGCCGGTCATCTTCACCAGCCTCTCGCCCTTCTCCCAGAACAGCGCGTGCGCACTATAACCGCCAAGACGCCAGAGAACCATATGCCGTTTGGTCTATATCTCGGCCTATATCTGTTCGCCTTCACAACAATGAAAAGGGCAGCCTAGGCTGCCCTTGATGACTCATCGTTGCGAGATCTTAATCATCCCAGTCTGGGAAATTCGGGATCTTGACCGTGTCTTCATCGAACACACCTTTGTCGGCTTGGGTGTGGCAAGCATCGCAATAACTTAACGACTTCACATCCTTGTTGCCCTTGATCATGCTGTCAGGGATCTCGTGGTGCTTACGCTTGATGTAACGCACTTCTGTTATACGCAACGGTGC
The DNA here is from genome assembly GCA_006218055.1 of Gallionellaceae bacterium. GTDB lineage: Bacteria > Pseudomonadota > Gammaproteobacteria > Burkholderiales > Gallionellaceae > Sideroxyarcus. Next base: position 45,236 of record VBWD01000004.1, on the reverse strand, counting down.
TTCGATGCCCTCTGTCGCATTGGCGATCTTGCGTGCACGTTTGTAGTAAGACTTGTCTGCCGCGTTCGCCATCACAAAATCGTAAATAGTAGCGAGGTCCGCTTTTTCCAACTCGGCATTCTCACCAAAGTGATCAGCCAGAGCCTTTTCATTCAACAATTTCTCCCACGACTGGGGCGGCAACAAACCTGGTTGATAAGCGAAGTGACAGGAACCGCACTCGTCTTTGTACAGCTTGTTGTTCACCGGATTGACTTCCTTTTGGCGCAGCGGGGTGAACATCGCTTCAAGCAGATTCTCTTCGGCCACCACTGAGCCGCTGCCCAACAGCAAGCCGATCAGTAAAGCGGCGATCTTTGATTTCATTTGCATCGTGTCTATCTCCTGGATTATTGAGCGATGAGGAAGGTCAGAAAGTCCGCCTTCTCTTGGGCAGTGCACTCACGCCCCCAAGCATCTTTGCAATTACGCTTGAACCATTTCTCGATCTTCTTCTCTTCGGTGTAGCGATCTGCTGTCACCTTGTGTGACATCGCCTCGATCACCTTGCCAGTCTTGTGATGCTTGCCCGACTTGGAGAAGTCAGTCCCATGACAAGATGCGCATGACATCTTCTCGCCCTCCACCACGACTTCAGCCGTCCAGTCTTTCTTCGCCTTGGCCACATCTGTCTTGGCCACACCCTCTGCTTTATATTTGGCCAGCAAAGAATCACTGGCGGGAGAAGCGTATGCCACCGTTGTGAACAGCGCAGTGAAACAAAATAGTACGAACGATTTTTTCATTATCTTCTCCAGTTACCAAGTCAACTTGATGGCCACGACCATGCCCGCAGCGCCCGCTATCGCAAGCCCGGCGTGACTAGCCGTTCCAGTTTTTACTTTCGCCGAATTGGCCGTTGCCACCGCCATCATCGCTGCCCCAGTGATGCCCAATAAGGCGTGCAGATTGTCTGGGTCTGTAATGCCGTCCTCTAAACTAAAATCATCCCAATGGTAGATCAGACCAGTGGTAATAGTTGCGGCAGCCAATGCCACGGTTAATTTAGCCAATTGTGCATGCGTACCATTCACATCACGCGGGGGTTGCGGCCCGACACATACGCCCTCACACCCCTCTTCTGGTGCAGTCATACCCGTCAGCCCTGCCGCGGCGATAGTCGCCAATCCCAATACCAGGTGTGCATTGCTACCCGACAGCAATGGCGGTTCATAAGGTTCTTTCGGCGTGGTAGCAACCGTTGTCACTTCTTTTTTCACCAGCACATCGGTCTCATTGGCTGCCAACATGAACGACCCCGCGTTCTGCACATAAGTCTGCGCTGGCAAATTCAAGCTGATGTCTTGCGCTTGCGCTGCGCTCGCCATGGCCATGGCCAGTAGCGCGATGCTGGCTGTCCATGCTCTAAATAATTGCTTCCCTTGCATTACTTCCTCCCTGTCTTGTTACTGATGATTTATTGATGCGTTGAATTGGGTGCTACTTTCTTCATGCCCGTGACCATTGACCTTGCCAGATTCTCTTTGTGTTGGATGCTGCCCGAGATCACCCCCAACAAATGGAACGGTATCGCTAACAACGCAACGTCGACAAAGAAATCATGTGCGTGGCGGAAAAAATAGCTGGTGTCGTCGCTCACTTGATTCGCCAAGAACAGCAACGGCCCTTCGTAATCCACAGTCGCTAATGTCACCAAGCCAGACATAAAAATGGCCGCCAACAAGGCCAACAAGCCGAACACCATCAGCGCACCCGCCGGATTGTGTCCGTAATAGTGGGCAGGCTGACCGGTACGGATAGACTTTACGTACCCCATCGTTTCGGCTGGCGAAAACAGGAATGAACTGAAACGTGAATACTGGGTGCCGATAAAACCCCACAGGACGCGGAACACGAGCAAAGCGATCAAGAAATAACCTATCAGCACGTGGGCATCCAAGATACCCACTTCGGCCGAGACATAGGCTAGTACGAAGCCCAAAACTAAAGACCAATGGAATAGGCGCACGGGCACGTCCCATATCTTGATCTGCTTGTTTTCTTGTTCCATGCGGTTCCACTCGTTCAAAAACGGGCGCGATTCTAACGCGGTTCTGGGATTTGCCAACTTGACAGTCCAACCATCCTCGACTAACCAAAACTGGCTGGCGGCTAAAGACCCTACGAGGACAGGAATAGTTCCTGCCTACTTGAATAGTTTATTGCTAATTAGCACTTCGAAACCTTCGACTGGGACAGCTGCTTGTGTGAAGGAAGAGATTCACAACGTCGCGACATTTACACAGACGACATCACCCGATTGCGTCCTGCGTCTTTCGCAGCATACAAAGCTCTGTCTACCTGTTGCAGCATCGCATCCATCGTTTGTGGTGTCGACGGATGATGGGCACCAATGCTGACCGTGAACGAGAACGCCTGTGTACCCGTCTCGATACGCAATATAGCCACGGCAGCACGGATACGTTCAGCGATGGCGAGCAGATCCTCATCACTACACTCCGGCAACAAGATCAAAAACTCTTCCCCGCCCCAACGGCCAGCGTGGTCGTAGCTACGCTTCATCGAACTCAATATCTTGGCCACTGCGCACAAAGCCACATCGCCGGCAGCATGGCCATAGATATCGTTCACTTGTTTGAAATGATCGAGGTCGAGCAATAGCAGACCCATCGCCCCCCCCTGCCGTGCCTGCCGCGCGACTTCCTTCTCGAAGCGGTCGGTCATGCCGCGCCGATTCAACAACCCCGTCAGCGGGTCGATCTCAGTCAGTCGATGTAAGTCTTCAGTCCGCTCCTGCACCCTACGCTCCAACTCATGATTCGTCTTGCGCACGACTTCCACCATGTGGCGGAAAGAGATAGACAAGGCTGCGACCTCGCCCTTGCCCACCAAGGGCGATTCGATATCGAGATTCCCGCGTTGTATTTCATCGGTAGCACGTTGCAGTTTGCCAATGGGTGTGAGAACCCAACGCTGCAAGAAGAAATTCAAGACCAACAAAGCAACGAGGAACAGCAAGCCGAACACCACGGGAAACCATGCAAAACCATGTAGCACAGCCAAGCTCTTTTCATTCATCAGTGTCAGGTCATACCAGCCCACCTCGGACAAATAGGCGATACCCAACAGATGCTTCTCCCCCTGAAAGGTCACCCACATCGTGCGCACTTCACCAGAAGCAGGATCCTGTTGTAGCTCATCGGTGAGTTGACGCAAGCGCACCACCTCGGAGGGGTCATTGAATAAAACATCGATCTTGATGCGTTCGCTGGCATCTTTGGCAATGCTGGCGTAGTCGATCAACTTTGGATCGGCCGATAATTGGATCGCCATGTTCTTGTCCACGAAGAAGTTGTGAACACCCTCTTGCTCGATTCCCACGCTCTCATTCAAGAAATCTGTCAGGTCGATGCCTGTACCGATCACCCCAAGCACCTCGTCCCCATTCTTGAGCAATACATTGATCCACACCTTCACCACACCCAGGTGTGTATCGGGATCGAGATTGACCTGATAGTCCTTGCCGTCCTTGAGGGTGGCGTAGAACCACCGGTCGTCTTTCTTGTTTGGGGAGAGCGTGTAGCGATATTGTCTGCCGCTGTACTTATTATCTTCGTCGTTGAAGTAGTACTTCCCACTCCGCGCGAAAGCGGCGAAATAGCTGTGATCGCGATAGCCGATTCGATAACGCTCCATCACCCTGATGGCACGTTGTCGCGCGACCATATCCTCCTCATGCATCCCCATCCCTATCAAGGCCGGCTCTGCCGCCATCTGGCGCGCCATTTTGATCTCGCGTATCAGAGGAGAAAGCGTGCGATATTTGTCGAACAACACTTGGCGATGTGCGAACTGTTTACCCCATTGCTCATTGATAGTACCCACCATCGCATAGAAAGCAGCCCAAGACAGCACGGCGAATATCAAAAAGATAGCGCCGCGCAAATACAAGAAGCGGGTATTGAGTTTCATACCCGCATCCAGTGAGTTATTTTTCTTAAACACCTGCATTTACCACTCCCCCTGTGACGATGCGGATAATGTCTTCCACTCTCGTCCGACATGCGCCCCCCTTTATACACCCAGCGCCGTCTCTCAAAATGCTCGTTGAGCCTTATCAGCGCACCGTCAACTTTCATTCCTACTCAAAAAGCGCACCGCATCCTCAGCGGGCACTGGCTTGCTGAATAGATACCCCTGATATTCCTCGCAATGCAGATCGCGAATGAAGGCCAGCTGCACGGGCGTCTCCACCCCTTCAGCGATCACTTTCATCTCCATCGCATGGGCCAAGACAGCCGTCGCGCTGACGATACTTTCATCGTTCTCATCCGTGGCGATGTCGCGCACGAAAGATTGGTCGATCTTGAGCGAGTTCATCGGCAACAGTTTCAATCGGCTCAAGGAGGAATAACCCGTACCAAAATCGTCCAAGGACAGACTAAATCCCGCATCACTCAAGCGGTTGATGATGGCCTCGTTGCTGCCGCCACTTTCCATCAACATGCTCTCGGTCAATTCAAATTCGATGAAGTGATTGTCGATGCCGCCATCGCGCACGATGCTCTGGATGCGCTCGACCAAGTCGGACTGTTGGAATTGGGCCGCCGAGAGATTCACTGCGATGGGAACAATATTGAATCCCTGTGATTGCCAGATGCGTTGTTGCAACACGGCCTGACGCAACACCCAATCACCGATCTCATTGATGAGGCCGCTCTGCTCAGCCACAGGAATGAAGATGGCAGGCGCAATAAAACCGAATTCGGGATGCACCCAGCGCAGTAGTGCCTCCATGCCGATGACTGCATTGTCGTCCACGCGCACCTTGGGTTGGTAGTAAAGCATCAACTGCTGCTGATTGATGGCGGTACGCAGGTCATTCTCCAGTCGTAAGCGCTCAATCGCCTTACGGTTCATCTCTTCTTCGTAGAAGGCAAAGCGATTGCGCCCTCTGTCCTTGGCGCGATACATCGCCAAGTCCGCGTTGCGCATCAACTGCATCGCCGTGTCACCGTCGTTCGGGCAGATGCAAATACCGATACTGGGCGTGACATGCAATTTGTGTTGGCCGATCACGAAGGGTTTGCTCAATACGTCGATCATCTTTTCCGCCACCAGCGAAGCTTCGGATTCGTCGTTCAGATCGGTGAGCAAACCGATGAACTCATCGCCGCCAAAACGCCCCAAGGTATCCGATCGACGCAAGCAGGCGCGCAAACTCAAGGCAACCTGCTTGAGCAGCCCGTCCCCCACATCATGTCCCAAAGAATCGTTGATGTTCTTGAAGTGATCGAGGTCGATGAACAAGACAGCCATCTTGGTCTGGTGCCGCAAGGCTTGCGCAATACCCTGCTCCATGCGGTCTGCCAGTAGATTACGGTTGGGCAAACCAGACAAGACATCGTAGTTGGCCAGTTGCTTGATACGTTCTTCCTCTTTCTTGCGTTCCGTGATGTCGATGAATATTGCAATGTGATGGGTCAGCACACCTGCTTCATCGCGCACGTTGCTGACGGTCAGCCACTCGGGGAACACCTCGCCATTCTTGCGCTTGTTCCATATCTCGCCGCGCCAGACATCCTCTTCGTTCAACTTCTGCCACATCTCGCGGTAGAACTTCATTGGGTGTGTGCCCGATGACATCAGTCTGGGATTCTTTCCGATCACTTCCTCTGTGGCATAACCCGTTATGTCGTTGAAAGCACGGTTCACCGTGATGATGCGATTCTCATGATCGGTCACCATGATCGCTTCGCTATTCTGCTCAAACACCTTGGCCGACAGTCTCAGATCCGCTTCTGCCAATCGGCGCTGCTTGATCTCTTGCGTCAGACTGAGGACCATTTCATGGATGGCGCGACTTAGATGTGCCACCTCGCCGTCCCCTTTCACCTGCGGCACTTCAGACTCCAAGTCTCCCCCGGCGACTTTGTCAGCGGCATTGCTGATGCGCCGAATCGGATCGGCGATGCGCCCCGCCATCAACCACGATAGCCATGCGAAGAACAGGCCGAGCAACACCCCAACGGACAAAATATCGCGTTGCAACTCTCGGGCGGGTGCAAATGCGGAGGTGACATCCTCGCGCACGACTGCCGTCCAGCCTAGGCCGGAATAATCCCGATAACCCACCGACTTGGCGTAACCCACCAGATAGACTTTGCCATCCTTGAATGTTTCTAGGTGGTAGCCATCGGCCATCTCCTTGGATTCGACAATTTTGGCCGTGTGCGAAGCCAGTAAAGAAAAGTCTTCCCACGGCTTTTCGGTACCCGACAGGATCTTGCCATCCTTACTCAATAGGAAGATGTCCTGACCTGGCGTCTTCTTGCTGTCCAACACCTCTGCCGCCCAAGTCCAAAAGATGTGACCGCACAGCACACCCTGCAACTTGCCGTTGTGGTCGATCACGGGTGCTGCCACATCCACCAGATAGAACATCTCACCGCTGGGATTGGGCAGTAGCTTGGACAGCAAGAGCGCGTCATGTACGTCACCGATGAACACACCATCACGCCCCTTGGTACACCAAGGACGCTTGATCAGATCTTTACCCTCCAGATACTTTCCCGTGCCAACCAGTCCTATACCTTTTTCATCACAGATGCCGATCCAAGCGTAGGAATTGAAACTGGACTGCAATCGCTCCAAGACTTCACGTTTACGGTCCACTCCCACTTTTGGATTGCGGATCTCGTCCAGGATCACCGCATTCTGGATCTCGCGGCTGCGCTCGAACATGCCGCGATCCAGCACATCCAATGCGTTCTTCGCTCTCTGAACGAAAGCAAGGCCCGATTCTTTTTCGATCTGTTGTTTGCTCACATCCGAGGCATAGAAACTCAACAGCGTGGATAGCAGCAATACGATGCCACCACTGGCAAGACTGATCTCGGCACGCAGACTGGTAGTCGGATTAAATCTAGCCAACCAATTCATCATTGCCTCCGTTCAATTCAGCCAGCCTATCCATCAGGAAATCATCTCGACTCTTCACGCGCGCAGCCACTGCTGGCGCAAAACTTGTCGTTGCCATAAGAGATACTGCCTTTCGGTGATCGCCACGATGGCATGCTGGTCGAGCGCGAATTTCTGCTGTTCAAGTTCGGCCGAGACGCGGCCCAACTCCCGCTGTGATTCCGCACCGCTACGATTTGCTTGAAGTATGCGGTTGATGTTTTCTAAACACGTCACAACGATCTTCTTTCGTTCAATTGTCTATGGAACTCATCCAACGGCACAGGCCTGCCAAAGTAATACCCTTGGAAAGCATGGCAACCGCGCAGATCCAGGAATTCCTGTTGCTCTTTGGTCTCCACACCCTCGGCGATGACGTTCAAGCCGAGCGCCTCGGTCATCGCGATGATAGTCTGCACGATGGCGGCATCGTTGGGATCGGTGGTGATGTCACGCACGAAGCTCTGGTCGATCTTGATCTGATCCAGTGGCAGGCGTTTCAAGTACTGCAACGATGAATAGCCCGTACCGAAGTCGTCCATAGAAAAGCTGATGCCGAGCAGTTTCAGTTCGCGCATCTTGGCGATAGTCTCCTCGACGTTCTCCAACACGATGCTTTCGGTCAGCTCCAATTTTAGGTGTGAAGGTCTCACACCCGTCTCAACCAATACTCGGCGCACTTGATCGACGAAATCTTTATTGCGGAACTGTTTGGCGCTGACGTTGACCGCCAAGGTGAGGTCGCGGGTCAGTCTGTCGTGTTGCCAAGCCTTCAATTGTTGGCAGGCAACACGCAGGGCCCACAACCCCATTGCCACGATCTGTCCTGTCTCTTCGGCCAGCGGGATGAATTGCGCTGGCGATACCAATCCTCGCTGCGGGTGCTCCCAACGCATCAAGACCTCGGCACCCAATGGACGTTGTTGTGCATCCACTTGTATCTGGTAGTACAGGCGTAGTTGTTGCCCTTGTATCGCCACATCCAATTCAGCTTCTAGCTCGATACGCGCATTGATGGCGGCTTGCATCGCGGGATCATAGAAACGGATGGTGTTGCGTCCAGCCTGCTTTGCCTGATACATGGCAATGTCGGCGTACTTGAACAAATCATCTACGCTCTCTGCATACCCCCTGAACATCATCACACCGATACTGGGCGAAGTCTGATGGGTATGTTCTGCCAAGATGTAACGTTCACTCAAAGCCGCGCGTATTTTCTCGGCCACCCCCTCCGCATGCGTCGCCGCCTCTTGCTGTACGGTACTCAATCCATCCAGAATGACGATGAATTCATCGCCGCCCAAACGGGCGACCGTGTCACCTTCACGCATCGCGCCCTGCAAGCGCCGGGCGACTTCGCGCAACAGCATGTCACCGACATCATGTCCTTTGGTGTCGTTGAGTTTTTTGAAGTTATCCAGATCGAGCAGCATCAATGCACCGTAGCGGCCATTACGCGCACTCACTGCCAACGCTTGCAGCGCGCGCTCCATCAACAAGCGACGGTTCGGTAGATGGGTGAGGGCATCGTAGAAGGCTAACTGATGGATGTGATGTTCTTTTTCTTTGCGTTCCGAGATGTCCAGGAAGGTGGCGACCGCACCGATGGTCTTACCTTCCTTGATGATCGGATGTGACCAATACTCCACAGGCACTGCTACCCCATCTTTTCGCCAGAACACTTCTTTGTCAGTGTTGGAGGGTTGGTTGAGCTTGAATGCTTGGTACATGATGCAGTCACTCGCAGGATAAGGCTTGCCATCGACATGCGAGTGGTGGATCAGGGTATGGATGTGTCGCCCCAATACCTCTTGCTCACTGTCGAAACCAAGGATCTTCAAGAACGCCGCGTTGACGAAGGTACAGTTACCTTCCACATCCACACCGTACATCCCCTCGGTGATGGCATCCATCATGCGCTGCAGATTCTGTTGCGACTCCTCCAAAGCCCGCTGCGCCGCCTTCCGATCTCGGATGTCACGACAAGCGCCATAGACTCTACCATTTGGTAACAACACCGCATTCAACTCCATCGGTATCTTGATGCCGCCTTTGGTGACCAGACGTATCTCGAACACATGACGCTTTCCTGTGGCAACGATCTGCTGGCCACCGTGGCGATATCTTTCGCGCCAATCTTCTGGAACGAGATCGAATACGGTCTTGCTATACAACTCGTCGCGGCCATAGCCCAGCAATTCGATCACATTGTCATTCACATAGGTGATGCGTCCGCTTTGCTCGGTGATGAATACGGCATCGGGGGCGTTCTGCAAAGTCATACGTAGCCGGTCTTCGCTTTCGCGCACGGCTTGGATCATGGCCTCGGAGACTTGATCGGAATGGGCGGTCAACTCACGATGCGCCTTCTCTAGGTCGGCCAGTTCTTGTGTGTTCTTACGGGCCATGCGTTGATCGAACAGACTCGCCAACCAACCACCGCCGAACCAGACCAATGCGGTCATCGTCAACATCGCAGCCATGATGTTCGGCTCGATACGCAAAGCATCGGTGAGGCACACGCCGCCCTCTGGGATATCCATTCCCAGCATGGCTGTGTAATGCATAGATGAGATCGCCAGCCCCATCACCAGTGCGCCCAATAGGGTGCGCCAAAAATCGGGAAGCTTGACCCAATCGTGCCGATACATGATGAGCATCGCCCCCCAAGAGGCGACGATGGCGATCAACACGGAGAGTGCGAATATCCAAGGCTCATAGGTGATGGCAGGCGACATCTTGAGGGCAGCCATGCCCATATAGTGCATGGTGCTGATTCCGCCCCCCATCAAGATGCCGCTGAATAGGATGCGCCTAACTTTGATATATTCATCCCGCAAAACGTGGAAGCCGAGCAACGCAGCGATGACCGCAGGAATCAAAGACAAAGCGGTGAGCTGAATATCGAAACCGATAAGAATGGGCAAATGAAAGGCCAGCATGCCCACGAAATGCATAGACCAGATGGCAACTCCCAATGTAGAGCCACCCGCCAGCATCCAAATCGTGGCGGTACGTCCAGTGTTCTCGCGCATGCGCTGAGCATGAGTCAATGCCGTGAACGAGCCAAAGATGGCGATCAACACGGATAAGACGACCAACGGGATATTCCAAGTGATAGGCACAACACCCCTTTTTAATTGAACTCGATGCGATGCTACCCAAGTGAGTGATCAGGAAAATACAGAAGAACACCAGAAATCACCCTCTTTTCCCCCGCTCGAACTCATCGATTCTAAACGAGTCCAACGTCCTTATCGTCAACTTCCCCGATTCCTTAAGGGAAACGGCAATTAAGTGCCTTCAACTCCCTATGGGGAGAGGGGACTTAATCACAGTTCCTCTCAAGCTTGGAATAATTGTGGTGGCAAGGCGTTTTGTCAGGTTCAGGACAGGCACTTTGATATTACTCAGTACAGGTATATCCGCCACGCAAGCGATATAATCGCGCATCGTTTTTCACTTCCACCTCGGAGCCACCGCCATGTCGCACAACCTGTTTGATTCCCGCCAAACTTTTACCCTCGCCAACGGAGCGACGTCCGCGCTGTATTCCCTCCCCGCCCTCGAAAAAGCTGGCGTCGGCAACATCTCGCGTTTGCCTGTCTCCATCCGCATCGTGCTGGAATCGGTGTTGCGCAACTGCGACGGCAATAAGGTGACGGAGCAACATATCCGTGAGTTGGCGAATTGGAAGCCGAACGCAGACCGCACGCAAGAGATCCCTTTCATCGTGGCGCGTATCGTGTTGCAAGACTTTACCGGTGTTCCCTTGCTGGCCGACCTCGCCGCCATGCGCGACGCCGCCGCCGCGATGGGTAAAGACCCCAAGATCATCGAGCCATTGGTTCCCGTAAATCTGGTGGTCGACCACTCGGTGCAGATCGACAGTTACAACAACCCGAACGCGCTGAAGACCAATATGGAATTGGAGTTCGAGCGCAACACCGAGCGTTATCGCTTTATGAAATGGGGCATGCAAGCGTTCGATACGTTCAAGGTCGTGCCACCCGGCATCGGCATCGTGCATCAGGTGAACTTGGAATATCTGGCACGCGGCGTGATCCAAAAAGATGGCGTCACCTATCCTGACACTTTGGTGGGAACTGACTCGCACACCACCATGATCAACGGCATCGGCGTGGTGGGCTGGGGCGTGGGCGGTATCGAGGCGGAAGCGGGCATGTTGGGTCAGCCTGTTTATTTCCTCACACCGGATGTAGTCGGCGTGAATCTGAAAGGCAAGCTGCGCGAAGGCGTGACCGCGACCGACTTGGTGCTGACCGTGACCGAGTTGCTGCGCAAACATAAAGTGGTGGGCAAGTTCGTCGAGTTCTTTGGCGAGGGCGCAACTGCCCTTTCCGTGCCCGACCGCGCGACCTTGTCCAACATGGCACCCGAATACGGCGCAACGATGGGTTTCTTCCCCGTCGATGACGTGACGATTCAATTCATGCGCAACACCGGACGCACTGAAGCAGAAGTGGATGCGCTCGCCGCCTACTTCAAAGCACAAGATTTGTATGGTATTCCGAGCGCAGGCAGCATCGACTACAGCAGTGTGGTCGAGTTGGATTTGGACAGTATCGTGCCCTCTCTTGCAGGCCCCAAACGTCCGCAAGACCGCATCGCTCTACCGGCAATGAAGGACACGTTCAACACACTGTTCAGCAAACCCATCGCAGAGAACGGTTTCAACCAAGCGGCTGAAAAACTCAACACCCGTTATGCAACGGGCAAAGACGGTTTGCAAATCGGCAATGGTGATGTGCTCATCGCCGCCATCACGAGCTGCACCAATACGTCCAACCCTGGCGTGTTGCTGGCGGCAGGGTTGTTGGCGAAAAAGGCCGTCGCAAAGGGTTTGACGGTTGCACCGCACATAAAGACCACCCTCGCCCCCGGCTCACGCGTGGTGACGGAATACCTGAGCAATGCAGGTCTGCTAGAGCCCTTGACCCAATTGGGCTTTGGCCTCGCCGCTTACGGCTGCACCACCTGTATCGGCAATGCTGGCCCATTGCGTGAAGACATCGACAAGACCATCACTGACAACGGTTTGGTGTGTGCGGCGGTACTGTCCGGCAACCGCAACTTTGAAGCGCGTATCCACCCGAACCTGAAGGCAAACTTCTTGGCCTCCCCTCCTTTGGTCGTCGCCTACGCCATCGCGGGCAGGATGAACATCAACCTCGACACCGAACCTCTCGGCACCGGCAAAGATGGTCAGCCCGTATTCCTGCGCGATATCTGGCCGAACAGCGCCGAGGTGCAGACCGTGATGAAGTTCGCATCTGACCCCGCCGTGTATCAGAAGCTGTATGCCGACCTCACCAAAGACTTGCCGTTATGGAACGCCATCCAGGCGCCCACCGGCAATCTGTATCAGTGGGACGATTCCACTTACATCGCGCGGCCACCGTTCTTTGATGCCGCGACACCCAAGATTGGCGACATCAAAAATGCGAAGGCATTGGCCGTGTTTGGCGACTCCGTCACCACCGACCACATCAGCCCCGCCGGCAGCTTCAAGCCAACCACGCCCGCAGGTAAATATCTGCAAGGCCACAAGGTGGACGTGAAAGACTTCAACAGCTACGGCTCACGTCGCGGCAACCACGAGGTAATGATGCGCGGCACGTTCGCCAATGTGCGCGTGAAGAATATGATGCTGCCCCTGAACGCAGACGGCTCGCGCGTGGAAGGTGGCTACACCCTGTACAAGGGCGAACAAGTCGCCATCTACGACGCAGCGATGAAGCACATCGCCGATGGCACTTCGACCGTCATCTTCGCGGGTGAAGAATACGGCACCGGTTCATCGCGCGACTGGGCAGCGAAGGGCACGCAGTTGTTGGGCGTGAAGGCCGTCATCGCCAAGAGCTACGAACGTATCCACCGCAGCAACCTGGTGGGTATGGGCGTACTGCCATTGCAATTCAAAGGCAGTGACAGCGTGGCGAGTTTGAACCTGAGTGGCGAAGAAACCTTCGACCTCGTCGGCATCAACGATAACCTGAAACCACAACAAGACGTGACGCTCACCATCACACGCAAAGACGGCAGCAAGCAGAACGTCAGCGTGTTGCTGCGTATCGACACACCGATCGAAGTGGACTACTACAAGAACGGCGGCATCCTGCCGTTTGTGTTGAAGGAGCTGGTGGGTTAAGCGTAAGTGAGAAGTTCACGCTACATCAAATAAAGAAGCCCGCATTGTGCGGGCTTCTTTGATTTTGAAATTCGAGAGATTACTTTCGAGGCCTCGCAGCTAGCCATAATTCTCTTAAGTAGTCCGTTCCCCGTCTATAGAATTCAATCTTGCATTAAATAGCTCAATCGGCACAGGCTTGCCGAACAGATAACCCTGAAAAGCATGACAACCGCGCAAGTTGAGAAATTCAAGTTGCTCCGTGGTTTCAACGCCCTCGGCAATCACGTTCAATCCCAAAGCCCGTGTCATCGCGATGATGGTCTGCACAATGGCCGCATCGTTGGGGTCGCTGGTGATGTCGCTCACAAAGGAACGGTCAATCTTGATTTGATCCAGCGGCAGGCGTTTCAGATATTGCAGTGATGAATAGCCGGTGCCGAAGTCATCCATGGAAAAGTTCACCCCCAGTATTTTGATCTCGCGCATCTTGGCGATGGTGTCATCGACATTTTCCAGCACCGTGCTCTCCGTCAATTCCAACTTGAGTGATGATGGTTTTGCGCCGCTCGTCAGCAACGTGCGCTGCACCTGTGAAACAAAGTCGGGCTGACGAAGTTGCCTGGCGCTGACGTTCACGGCCAGCGTTAGGTCTCGGGTCAACGCATCGTTCTGCCATGCATTCAGTTGGGCGCAGGCGGCTTGCAGCACCCACAATCCGATCGGAACAATCAGTCCGTTTTCCTCGGCCAACGGTATAAATTGATCCGGATAAACCAAACCGCGCTCGGGGTGTTGCCAGCGTATCAATGCTTCCGCACCTAATGGGCGTTGCAGGCTGTCCACTTGGACCTGGTAGTACAGTTGGAATTGCTGTTTAGCCAGCGCCTGAATCAAATCCGCTTCCAACTTGGCTCGCATATCCAATGCCATTTGCATCTTGGGATCAAAGAAGCGGATGGCATTGCGCCCGGATGACTTGGCTTGATACATGGCGACGTCGGCATGTTTGAGCAAATCTTCTATGCCGTCCAGATTGCCCAGGAATAGGCAAATGCCGATGCTGGGCGTGGTGTGGCACTCATAATCTTTAAGCAGGTAAGTTCGGTTCAACTCGTTGCGAACTTTTTCCGCGACCAGTTCAGCTTGCGCGGCTGCCACATCCGTCTGGCTGCTCAACTCTTCAAGCAATACGACGAATTCATCACCGCCCAACCTGGCCACACTGTCGCCCTCGCGCACGGAGGCTTGCAAACGGTGCGCCACTTCGATCAGCAACAGGTCGCCCATCGCATGGCCTTGTGTGTCGTTGATCGTCTTGAAGTGATCCAGATCTAAAAACAGCAGCGCACCATAGTGACCATTGCGCATGCTGACTACCATCGCCTGTTGCAAACGATCCATCAGCAGGCGGCGGTTCGGCAGTTGCGTCAACGGATCGTAGAAGGCCAGCTGATGGATCTCCTGTTCCGATTTTTTACGATTACTGATATCGCGAAACACCGACACATAATGGCTCACCCTGTGCTCATCATCGTGGACTGCCGTGATGGTCATGGACTTCGGATAGATCTCGCCACTCTTGCGGCGGTCCCAAATCTCGCCCGACCATTTGCCTTTGCCAAGCAGCGCTGTCCACATGTCCTGGTAAAAAGCCGCATCGTGCTGTCCGGACTGGAACACACGCGGGTTTTTCCCAATCAAGTCTTCCTCGCAATAGCCGGTAATGTCTTGGAATGCCTGATTGACGCGCAGGATGTTGGCATCCGCATCGGTGATCAGAATAGCCTGCTGGATTTCGAAGGTGGACGCAGCGATGCGCAAAGTTTCCTCTGCCCGCTTGCGTTCGCTGATGTCGCGCGAAAAAGCGATGAAACGCCCTCCTATCTCCCCGTGATGCACAAGTTGGAGCACAATTTCCACGGGGATATCGTGCCCATCCTTGTGCCGGTGCACTGTTTCGAAGGTGTCAACCGTTGTGCTTCCGTGCTGGAGCCCCTTTAGTTTTTCGCGAAAGTGCTGCTCGGTGAATTCCGGTTTAATGTCCAGCGGCGTCATTTGCAACAATTCACCTTCACTGTAACCCACCTGCTGCATGGCCCCCCTATTCACATAAGCGAAGCAAAGCGTGTCGGGCTGGAAAATATACACGCCATCCAGTGATTGATCCAGGGTTGACTTGAATTGCGCCAAATCGGCTTCATGCTTCCGTATCGCAATTTCAGACCGTTTACGTGCGCTGATGTCACGCACAAAGGCATTGAACAAGTATTGCCCCCGCCGCTGAGCGGCTGCAATCGTTAGCTCAATCGGGAATTCAGAACCATCGGCATGCATCCCGATGATTTCAATGCGCTTGCCAATGATGGTGGCACTACCGGTTTCCACGTAACGCTGCATCCCTTGTCGATGCGCCTGACGGTGAACTGGCGGCACAATGAGTTCGGCCAACTCCTTGCCGATTGCCTGATCGGCAGCATAACCAAACATGCGCTCCGCCTCGCGGTTCCAGCCTGTCACCCTGCCCTCCTGATCAGCACTGACAACGGCATCCATGGCCGTATCCAGAATCAGCCGGGTGCGCGCCTCGCTTTCGCGCAACGCTTCCAAGACTTGCCCCTTTTCTGCCTGCAGAATAAATCTATCCAATGCGTAGCCGATATCCATCGCCATTTCCACCAGTAAATTACGCGCAAGCTCGTCAAAGGCATTGACCTCTCCGGCATACAGCATGAAGACGCCGATGACTTTTCCTTGACGGTGCAGTGGCAGTACGGCCGAGGCAGCCCAGCCGTAACGTGCGCCGCGTTCATGCCATAGAACGAGCAATGGTTCATTCAGATAATCCTGACACCAGTACGGTTGACCTCCACGCATCACGATGCCGATCGGTCCGCGACCGGAGGGTTCGTCGGCATCATCCGAAATCTCAATCCCGTCCAGATATTCGATGCCCGAACCGTAACAAGCCACTGGCTTGACCTTGCGACTGGCCTCATCCAGCAAGCCTATCCAGGCCATCTTCATGCCGCCGAACTGCACCGCATCGCGGCAGATTTCCTGAAACAACTCTTCTTCGCTGGTGCAGCGCACGATCGCTTGGTTGCATTGGCTCAACGCGGCATACAGCTCAGTCAGCCGTTTGATCTGCGCTTCGGCGGCTCTGCGTGCAGTAACGTCTTCATACACACTCAATACACCAAGCATCTCGCCATTGGTCAGCGGTACTTTGCTGGTATCCAACCAGACCTGTTTTCCATCGGCGTTGTGTTGCTGCTGGATGATGTGCGGCTTTGCCGCATTGCTTCTCATTACCTCGGCATCGTCGGCCCGAAATGCTTCAGCTTCTGCCTGCGTCCACGGCAAATCGAAATCCGTTTTCCCGATGACCTCTTCGGGGTGGGCCAAACCGGCATCTTGGGCAAACACCTTGTTGCATCCCAAGTAAACGCCGTTGCGGTCTTTCCAGAATATCGATTGCGGCACGGCATCCAAAACGAGATTGAGCATATTGTGGCTGGCGTGCAAATCTCGGGTCATGCTCTCGGCCATGTGTCGTGCACGTTGTTCCAATTCCGCATGGACAACTTGCAATTGTGCCAAGGCTTGGCTCTTCTGCCAGGCCATGCGCTGATCAAACAGGCTCGCCAGCATACCCCCGGCAAATAGGGTCAACGCTCCCATAGACACCAACATGGCGAGCAGCTCCGGCTCGATACGCGATGCGCCAGACAGACAGATGCTGCCGGCAGAGAACTCGGCCGCTGCCATTCCGGTGTAGTGCATACCGGCGATGGCCGAGCCCATGATCACGCCACCGGCACCATAACGCAGCCAGTAATTCCAGCCGTGCTTCTCACTGGCATAGACGAGCAGCAATGCGCCAAGTGCGGCGGCTATCGCAATCAGCACGGAAAGCGCAACGATGGGTAGGGAATAGATAATGGGCGGCGACATCTCAAGAGCGGCCATGCCGGTGTAATGCATCGCACTGATGCCCAACCCCATCAACACCCCCCCACCCGCGATGCGTTTCACTTTGAGCTCGGGCGTACACAGCAGATAAAAACCCAGCAGTGCCGCCGCAATGGCGAATGCGCCCGACAACAATGTCAGCGGGATGTCATAAGAAATCTGAGTGGGCAGATGGAACGCCAGCATACCGATGAAGTGCGTGGTCCAGATGGTCACCCCCAGCGTCAGCCCGCCGGTACACAGCCAGACCCACGAACAAACCCACGCGCATAGACCATTGCTCTCGCGCATACGCTGGGCATGGGTGAGGGCGGTGAACGATCCAATCATCGCGATCAGTATCGAAAGAATGACCAAGGGGATATTCCAGCTTATCGGCATCGCAACCCTTCTGAATTCCAGATAGATTCAATCAGATGCCTGATAGGACAGCGGGATATAGATACCGGAAATTTGGTGAACCTTTGCCACAACTGGCTGTAATTCTCAGCCCTAGCAAAATGCCGCCGTGCGGAAGACACCAGAAAACTTCTAGCCGTCAGCAGGCCGGATATATGGGGGTACAGCAGATTTGACCGTTCCAGCATTTGTTCTCCTTATTTCAACAGGGGCAAATGCTGATCACTTTGCAATCCCGCTGACCTAATTGGCGAAAATGAGGTCCGGTAATTTTGCGTCACCGCCTTTCGACGGTTTTGCCCTTTTGAGTCAGACGAACGCTATCAGATAAAGATATCCATAGATATATGCCGGAATATATAGGCCACGGACTATTACTTACCTATCCTATGGGTATATTGATGTCAGGCGGATTCAAGGACAAAATACAAAGATTGGGTACCCTTTGGCCAAATACGAAGGATACAGCCGAGATTTCAAACTGGAAGCGCTGCGATCGGCGAACGTCCTATCGCCCGGATTGAATCCCTTCACAACATACCCGGTCGCGCCCCGTGCTTTTGGCCGAATACAATGCGATGTCGGCACGATTGAGCATGTCTTCAATCTTGGTGTCAGTAGCTGCAAGCTGGGCTACTCCGATTGAAACCGTAAAGTGAACAGATTTACCCGTCTCAAGTATCACGGTCGCGCCAGCAACGGCCAGTCGCAGCCGCTCTGCCACTTCTAACGCTTGCCCGCTTAGGGTTTCCGGTAACAGAAAGGCGAATTCCTCGCCGCCAATACGGCCCAGTATGTCGATTGCGCGCAGGGTTTGAACACAAACTTCGCTGAGTTTCTGCAACACCATGTCACCTACATGGTGCCCATAGGTGTCGTTAGCCAACTTGAAGTGATCCACATCCAGCATCAGCACTACGAGTGGGGCGCCGTACCGCTTGGAGCGTGCCAATTCCTGTTCCGCCAGTTCGAAGAAATAGCGCCGGTTGTTAAGTCCGGTAAGCACGTCAATGTGCGCATGGCGCTCCAGTTCACGCTCTAGCCGCTTGTGCTTGGTGATGTCGCGTCCATTCAGTACGATACCGCCAATCATGGGGTTTTCGATCATATTGCGACCGACCATCTCGACGTCACGGTAGCTGCCATCCTTGTGCTTCATCCGAAACTCATACTGCTCCAGCGCTTCCCCATCAGGGTGCGCCAGTGCATTGGCCAAAGCCGCTGCGGCTTTTGGTTGCTCATTAGGGTCGATCAGCTCATTGATGCTTTTGCCAAGCAGTTCGCCGGGTTCGAACCCCAATACCGATTTGACGGAAGGCGAGATGAAATGCACCACGCCAGCATTGGAAATGATACTGATGATGTCGTTGCCGTTTTCGACCATCGCGCGGAAGCGCTCCTCGCTCAGTCGCAGCACATCCTTGTCACGTTCAACCTCATTGACCTTCTCCTTGAATATCTCGTAATTGAGAAAGATGAAGAACAACGCCAGCAAATACAGACAAGCTGTAACAATGTCGATGTGAGAATAGGCGGTGTCGAAACCGGGCAAATAGTGACCCATTACGAGGGTCGACAGAATGATAATCAGCCAGATGAAACCAACTCTCTTTCCTTTCAGGAAGAAGGCTGATGCTGACAACAAAAAGAATAGTGCAATGCGCGTCGTGTTATAGGGAGCCAACAGGTAGATGGCGGTAAACAGGCCGTATGAAAGTAGCAGTGCGATCGAACTGATGATTTCGACGCGCCCTTGGTGGCGGTTGAGATAATAGACCAGTGTGAAGCAGCATGACGTAAAGATGAAATCGATAGCGCCCATGACCGCGCTTGCCTGCCAGCGGTAGAAGCCCATTCCGAAAGCCACGATTCCGGCAAATAGAAAGACGCTGTTGAGGAATACCACCTTGGGGCGGAGCGTCAGGTCAGTATTATTGGAACTAAGATTGAACATAGTGTGTGCCCAAGAGTGCGAATTCTCGTACGGTCTAAGTTCGCTGGCAAACAGAACCGTTGAGCTGCATCCACTTCACAGCTTGCCATTCTTCAAACTGCTTAATACTGAAACAGTTCCCACTAAGGAATGCCGCCATCCCAAAGGCAAAGAGAACACAGATTCCTAATCCTGCAAGGATGACCCAGTAATTAACGGTTTGTACGCAGAGATTACAGCTTATCGACATTGCGATGTCATTTTAATAGGGGTGGTAAAAATCATGCATGCCCTTGGCGTTAAGCTCACCACAACACCTGTGCATTCTTGACTCTGGCAAATGGTTGGGTACCGCTACGCTCCCCCCCTTTTTCGATATGCCATTTTCATATACACATCCCCATCCGCTAATTCCTTATCTATCCGCTCTGATCAGACGGGCCGTGGTGATAAAGGTCAGTGCGGGGCCGCCGCCTTTGATATCTGCATGGACGGCTTCGACTACGGGAGGATTGGTGGATACGGCAGCATCCCACTGGATGATGAAGTTCGCGCCGGAACCGCCTTCGGATTCTTTGCGTTCGACGAAGAGTTCCAGCGTCCCCATTGCGCCGATTTCTACCGGCTTGGCCAGGAATTCTTTAAGCTGCTTGCCATCGGTGCTGTAGTAACGCGCGGTAGTGATACGAATGGGTGTCTTGAGGCTGGTGTTGCGAATGCTGACCAATGCCGAAACCTGAGATTTGATCGGGTACTTGCCATCGACGATCTTGTTGCCATGCCATATGTGGGAGTAGATAGGCAGATACAAAGTCTGTCCTTGAGATAGCTCTTCCGCTGCGTTGGCGCTATTCATGCCGAACAACAGCGCAAGGACGAACATCATCGATACGTTCTTCATGAGATTTACTCCAATCAAAATTAGCCCTGCGCGATTGCTTCCATACGTGCACGCGCCGCCACGGATGCCATCACCATCAGCACATCACCGCCATGCAGGAGGTAATCGGCCGATGGCTTGAAATACCACTTGCCTTGGGTGTTCACTGCCATGACCAGGCACTCCTGGTTGTCTTGATAGAACATGTCCAAGGTCTTGCCATGCAGACGTCCGGGGATGACGAGTTCTTCCATGCGCAGGTCGCCTTCGGCCTTGGTGATCTCATCGAGAAAGCCTGCGACATTCGGGCGCACCATGGCAGAGACCATGCGCACGCCGCCGGTGAAGTCGGGAGAGACGATCTCATCCGCCCCGGCGCTCTTGATCTTGACCACGTTTTTCACATCATGGCAACGCGCGATGACGCGCACTTCCGGGTTGAGTTGCTTCGCGCTCAAACTGATGACCAAGTTCTGATTGTCTTCATGCGCAACGGCGAAGATGCCGATGGCATGTTTTATTCCCGCAGCCAACAGCACTTCGTTATCGGTGGCATCACCCATCACATAGAGTTGCGCGGGATGCTGCTCGACGTAATGTTCAAGGTTCGCCTTATCCCTATCCACCATGACGAAGTGGCGCCCCGTGATGGCCAGCTCGTGGGCGACGTTGCTGCCGATCTGCCCCATACCGCAAACGATGTAGTGCCCCTTCAACTGCCCGATTTTCTTTTCCATTCTATTTCTCCGCCTGACTTCATTGAATTCACCTTCCAACATGAATGCTGTCACTGCCGACAGGGCATAGCCCAATATACCGATCCCCGAGAGTGCGATGAAGACGGTGAACAGCCTGCCGTATTCGTAATCGGTGACATCGACGATCTCGCCATAACCAATAGTGGCAACGGTGATGAAGGTCATGTAGAAACAATCCAACCAGGAATACTGATCACCACCCAGCCAGCGATAGCCAAGGGTGCCGATCAACATCACCATCAGTGCCGCCAATAGAGACCACAACAAATTGCGTGTGGTTGTCGATAGTTGTGCTTTCATCATTCATCCTGCACGTTCTGATTGGGAAACAATACATCAGAGAAACCAAAATTGCTCATGTCGCGGATGCGCATCGGATACAAGACACCTTCCAGATGATCGCACTCGTGTTGCACCACCCGCGCATGGAAACCACTCACTGTGCGATCTATCAACCCACCCTTTTCATCACGTCCCTGGTAGCGCAACTTTGTGTAACGCGGCACCAGGCCACGCATGCCCGGCACACTCAAGCACCCCTCCCAATCCTCTTCCATCGCATCGGATAAAGGTGTGATGACGGGATTGATGAGCACGGTCTGCGGTACGGTCTCCGCACCGGGATAACGCGGATTGGCATTTACTTCAAAGATGACCACGCGCAGGCTGATACCGATCTGTGGTGCGGCAAGACCCACGCCATCCAACTCGTGCATGGTGTCGCGCATGTCCGCCAGCAAGATGTCCAATTCGCGACTGCCAAAGTTGGTGATGGGTTCGGCGCGCTGCAACAAGCGCGCATCACCCATGCGCAGGACGGGCCTAGCGGTCATATGCATGCCCCCTCACCTCAACCCTCTCCCGCATAACGCCCCTCTCTCTAACTCTCTCCCGCAAGCGGGAGAAAGAACAAACGTGAAGGGCAACCTTCAATCCTCGGGCGAGGAAGCAACCGAATCGCTGCGCGATGATTGCCTTAACCCGCATCGTGTTCCACCACGCCTTCCAATATCTTGCGTACACGTGCCATCGCGGGTTGTGCAAAGGTGCCGATCTCATCCAAGGGAATCGCCTTCTCGCTTGTCCCGCGTCCGGCGGCATAGTTCACCACGACGGTGATCGCTGCGTATTCCAATCCGAGTTCACGCGCGAGTGCCGCTTCCGGCATGCCCGTCATGCCAACCATGTCCGCGCCGTCACGTTCGAGACGATTGATCTCGGCAGCTGTCTCCAAGCGTGGGCCTTGGGTCACCGCATAGATGCCACCACTCAAGCACGCTTCTCCCGCGCTCTTTGCCGCCTCCAAGATACGGCGACGCAATGACTCGGTATAGGGCAAGGTGAAGTCGATATGCGTGACCGAGTTCTCTCGTCCATCAAAGAATGTGAAGGCACGCCCATGCGTGTAATCGAGGACCTGGTCCGGCACGACCAGTGTGCCCGGCACCAGATCGGCACGGATGCCGCCGACCGATGCCACCGCGATGACGCGCTTCGCCCCTTGGTCGCGCAAAGCCCACAGATTGGCGCGGTAGTTGACCATGTGCGGCGGGATGGTGTGGCCGTAACCGTGGCGCGCGATGAACATGACTTCGTGATCGTTGATGGTGCCGAACGTCATCGGGCCGGATGGCTCGCCATAAGGCGTGCGCATCACCTGCCGATGGGTGATCTTGAGATTGCCGAGTTGATTGAGGCCGGTGCCGCCGATGATTGCCAACATGATTAGTCTTCCTTTACCGCATAGATGGCAGGCAGATTACGCCATGCGCCGTGTATGTCCATCCCATAGCCGAACACGAACCGGTCAGGCAGTCCCATCCCGACAAAATCGGCTTGGATGGGTTTGGCCTTGCCGTTCTCTTTGTCCGCGAATACCGCACAATAGAACTTCGTCGCCCCCAGTTCCATCACGCGCTGCTTGATCGCGTGCATGGTGTGGCCCTCGTCGAGGATGTCGTCCAGCACCAACACGACCTTGCCTTTGACGTTCTCGCGCGGTGCGACCCTCCAGTGCAACTCCCCCCCCTGCTTCTCGTTGCCGTAGCGCGAGACATGCAGGTAATCAAAGTCCAATGGAAAATCCAGCATGGGTAACAACTGTCCTGTAAAAATGACTGCACCGCCCATCACCGATAGCACGAGCGGATGTTGGTCTGCGAGTGTGGCGTTGATCTCTTTGGCCACATGCACCAAGGCTGCTTGCACCTCGTCCGCGCTGAATAGCATCTCGGCATCAGCCAGGGTGTCACGCGCTTGTTGGTTGGTCAGCATCAGATGTTCTCCCACTTGGACAGATGTTCAGTCAACGCCGCTTCGTCCCACACCGGCACGTTCAACTCGCGTGCCTTGTCCAGCTTGCTACCCGCTTCCGCTCCCGCCACGACACAGTCGGTCTTCTTCGATACCGAGCCGGCCACTTTTGCACCCAACGCTTCCAGCCGTGATTTTGCCTCATCGCGGCTCAAACTGGCGAGCGTTCCGGTAAGAACGAAGGTCTGGCCGGACAAGGGTAGGACTTGTGCGGTCACCCCCTCATGCTCATCCCAATGCACGCCTAGTTCGCGCAGTTGTTGCACCACTTCACGGTTATGCGCCTCGGCAAAGAATCCGACGATGCTCTGCGCCACCACGGGGCCGACATCCGGCACAGTCAACAAACGCTCTGCACCCGCCTGCATGATGGTCTCCAACTTCCCGAAATGCCGCGCCAGATCCTTCGCCGTGGTCTCGCCCACATGGCGGATGCCGAGCGAGAACAGGAAGCGACCAAGTGTGGTGCGTTTGCTCTTTTCCAAGGCATCCACGATGTTCTGCGCACTTTTCTCCGCCATGCGTTCCAGTGCCGCCAGCGTCGCCACATCCAGACGATACAGGTCGGGAAGCGAGTGGATGATGCTCTCGTCCACCAGTTGCTCCACCAATTTGTCGCCCAAGCCCTCGACATCCATCGCACGCCGTCCCGCAAAATGCAGGATGGCTTGCTTGCGCTGGGCAGCACAGAACAGGCCGCCGACTTCCGGTATCACATCACCCGCGCGCCGCACGATGACGGTGTCGCCGATGTGCACGTCCTTGCGGCGTATCTCACCTTCGTTGTGCAGGGTGGCGTTGCTTACCGTCGTCCCCCCCACGAAAACAGGCTCAAGTTTGGCAACGGGAGTGAGTTTTCCGGTACGACCGACTTGTATCTCGATGTCGCGCACCACAGTAAGCTGTTCTTCGGCAGGGAATTTATGTGCCACCGCCCAACGTGGTTCACGTGAGACGAAGCCCAATTCGGCTTGCAACTTGAGACTGTTGACCTTGTACACCACACCGTCGATATCAAAAGGAAGTGCATCTCGTTCGTTGGCGATACGCTGATGGAACGCGACCAACTCATGCGCGCCCTTAGCCACAGTACGCACATCACATACAGGCAGTCCGAATGACTTCAATGCGTCAAGAATGGCACTGTGCGTCTCTGGTAATGTCCATCCCTTCGCTTCACCAAGCCCGTAAGCAAAGAATGACAAGGGGCGCTTTGCCGAAAGCGCGGGGTCGAGCTGACGGATGGTGCCGGCCGCCCCGTTACGAGGATTGACCAAAGTAGCCAAGCCCAACTCGCGCTGTTTATCGTTGTAGCTATTGAAGTCCTTGCGCGACATATAGGCTTCTCCGCGCACTTCCAACACCTCCGCATCACAGTCACGCAAGCGCAATGGGATAGATTTGATGGTGCGGATGTTCTGCGTCACATCTTCGCCCGTCTCGCCATCGCCACGCGTAGCCGCTTGTACTAACACACCGCACTCATAGCGCAAGTTGATAGCTAGACCATCGAACTTGAGTTCGCAGTTGTATTCGACGGGGTCCTCAGCCGAATGCAAAGCGTTCTTCACACGAGTATCGAAATTGGAGGCACCACCAGCCTCGGTATCCGTCTCGGTGCGGATGGATAGCATGGGTACGGCATGTTTGACTGAGGTAAAACCATCCAACACCTTACCACCTACGCGTTGCGTGGGAGAATCCGGCGTCAGCAATTCTGGGTGTTGTACTTCTAAGGATTGCAACTCGCGGAAAAGCTTGTCGTATTCCGCATCGGGGATGCTGGGTGTATCCAATACATAGTAGTTGTGATCATACCGCTCGATGTCGGAACGCAACTGAACGATGCGTTGTCCCGCATCCATCAGGAGAACAGCCGTAGCGCCTGATCGCTACCGGGTGCGATGCCACCTGCCAGCATGCTTTTTTCGACCGCTTCGACTTGGGCACGGATATGGGAGATGGCAGCACTGCCCAGTGTGACACGTTGATCATCAACCAAGGCGGCGCGCAATGTGGTGGCGATCTCCATCGCCAGCAAGGTCATCTCATCGAAATGTTTGACCGGCTCTTTGACGCGCGGGATGTCCAGCAGCAAGGTCATGTTGTCGACTTGCATCTGGTCAAGGGTGTGGTGCTGGAAAGGCGTACCGTCGGAGGCACCCAAAGTGAACAGGGTCGCTCCATCGGCATCGAACTGGTGGAACGTCCCGTCAGCCTGCAGGCTCATGCCGACCAGTTGTACCGCACGCGCCACTTCGCTTCCGAACAGCACACGCTCGCCACTTGGCACGATGTTGATACCGATCATTTGATCGACCTCGGCGCAGAATTTATCCAATTCACGTGCGCGCTCGATAGCACTATCGACCATGGGCAGTATCATGTCTGCATCCAACTTGCGCCCAATGTCGCCCAAGAGTTCACGAAAATCGGAAAGGCGCGTATCGCTCACGGGGCCGTTGCGATCAGCCAATTGCAAGGCAATCTTGAATGCGCTGTAGGCAGTGCGACTTTCGGGAATCACTCGTTCCCAGACACCGGTAGCCGCACTACAACCAATGGCTTGGATGGTCTTGCCGTAATCGAAACGCCGTTGCCAATAACCGTCCAATGCCTCGGCACTCTGAGGGATCTTGAGCGTCATACTGACGATGAAATCGGTCTTGTCGTCGAATTGAGGCGATGTTTCTGGCACAGGATCAGCGATGAAATGCTGCGCCTCGGTGTCGTCTTGAGAGTGCGTCACTGCATCTGCGATTGGCGGTGTTACAGGCTCTTGGAAAGGCTTTCCAAGACTGCGGCGATAACGCCATTGCTGCCATAGGCCATAGAGGTACACCATGACCACGACGACAGCTCCGATGCTCAATAGACTTAACTGGAATTCACTCATCTCTTTAGATGTAACAAGCGGAAATCAACAGGCGAGATTCTATACCAAAGGCAGTTCGCCTTCGCGTATCCCAACCTTACTAATGTCTTGCAAATCTTTGATGAAATCCGGGTCTTCGTGCAATTGGGCGAGCGACTTAGGGTGGTGCTTGCCATGCATCTGAGCCAATCTAGCCTTGGTCGGTGCTGTCATCTCCCATTTCAGGCCAGCCAACAGTTCATCCGCAGACTCAGGCTTGTTACAGACCAGCACCATGTCGGCCCCCGCATGGAGTGCCGCCTCGGCACGTTGCACGATACCGCCTGCGACAGTCGCACCTTCCATACTCAGATCGTCACTGAAGATGCATCCTTCAAAACCCAATTCTCCGCGCAAGATGTCTTTCAACCATACCTTGGAGAATCCGGCAGGACGCGGATCGACTTTGGGATAGATGACATGGGCCGGCATCACTGCGGTCAGACCGAAGTTGACCATTTGACGAAATGGGATGAGGTCGCACAATTCGATATCGGTGTAGCTGCGTTCATCCACAGGGATCTCCAGATGAGAGTCTGCGCAGACGTAGCCGTGCCCCGGGAAATGCTTACCTACGGTAGGCATGCCTCCCCTCTTCAGACCGATCAACAGGCTGTGTGCCAGCTCGGCGATGGCTTGCGGTTCGGCATGAAAAGCACGATCGCCAATCACACTGCTCGCTCCATAGTCCACATCCAATACCGGCGTGAAGCTGAAGTCGACTCCGCAGGCACGCAACTCTGAGGCAAGGACATACCCCACCTGCTCGGCGAGATGCTTGGCACGTTTTGGATGTTGATCGTAGATCTTACCCAGCTCTCGCATCGGTGGGATCTTGGTGAAGCCTTCACGGAAACGTTGCACCCTGCCACCTTCATGATCGACCGAGATCAACAAAGGCGGCGTGCGCAAGGCGCGGATGCTGGCAGTCAACTCGGCGAGCTGGCCGGGAGATTCATAGTTGCGCGCGAACAGGATGACGCCCCCGACCAGTGGATGCTTGAGTCGCGCCTCGTCTTCTGGCGTGAGTGTCTTGCCCGCCACGTCCAACATTACAGGTCCGATACCCATCAAAACACCTCCATAAATTCATTTCTCTGGCGCATCGCTGCGTTGCGCGGTACTCGCAACCTTCGCCTATCAACACGATATGTCTCGGCTGCTGCGCTCCGTGCGCCTTGCGCTGCATCCATAGAAACCGAATTTCTGGAGGTGTTTAACACGATTCAACCTTCCAAAATAACGAATGCCACTGCGGACTCTTTCTCATCGCTGAGGCTCAGGTGATGGCGCATGACACCCAGCTTGATCAGATGCTCCGCCAGCAATTCATCGAATACAAAAACAGGTTTGCCTAATGCGTCGTGACTGACGGCGATGCGTTGCAGACTGACGGGATGACGCAAGCCCTGACCGGTCGCTTTGGCGAAGGCTTCCTTGGCGGCGAAACGTTTGGCGAGAAATCGAGCTGGGTGCGCGTGACTCGGAAACTCCATGATCTCTTGTGAACTAAGGATGCGTTTTGCAAAAGCATCACCATGTCGCTGAATCGCCGTTTCGATACGGGCGACCGAGATGATGTCAGTGCCTATACCGAAGATCATGCGACCAGCAGTGCCTTCATGTTCTTGACTGCCTGCTCCAGCCCGATGAACACGGCCTCGGCGACGATGGCGTGGCCGATGTTGAGTTCAGCGATATGTGGGATGGCAACGATAGGTCGCACGTTGTGATAATTGAGTCCGTGCCCCGCGTTCACCTGCAATCCCAGACCATGCGCATGCAATGCCGCCCTATGGATGCGCGCCAATTCAGCATCACGCGCAGGCACGCTATCGGCATCGGCATACTTACCGGTATGTATCTCGATGACCGGTGCGCCCGCCTTTTTCGCCGCATCCAACTGGCGTTCATCGGCATCGATGAATAAAGACACGCGAATGCCAGCCTCGGTACAGCGTTGTGTGGCACGTTGCACAGCTTCGAAATGTTTGATGACATCCAAACCACCTTCGGTAGTCAATTCCTCGCGCTTCTCTGGCACCAAGCAGATGTCGTGCGGCTTCACGCGTAAGGCGTTTTCGATCATCTCGTCAGTCACAGCACACTCGAGGTTCATTCGCGTCTGCAACATGCCGCGCAGGATGTCCACATCGGCATCTTGGATGTGGCGGCGGTCTTCGCGCAGATGGATGGTGATGGCATCGGCGCCTGCTTCTTCACAGACCAGAGCGGCTCTGACCAGATTGGGATAGCGCGCACCGCGTGCCTGGCGCAGGGTGGCGACGTGGTCGATGTTAAGTCCGAGTTTCATAGCTTCTGTAAGTCCCTCATCAGTTCGCGCGTGTGCAATGTCTTTCCTGCCAGATAGTGATCGAGCAACATGCGTATCAATTGTTTACTTTGACGCGCACTGCTGGCATCGCGGTAATCATCCGCAGCCATATCAAGCAAGGTCTTTCCAGCAATCGGCATGCCCTGCGATGCATCTGCCGTTTCCGCTATCGCGCCAAGCTCAAGTATATAGCGGTAGGTCTGTGCCGGGGCTATGGGCTTGCCACTCACAGCCTCTTTTTCCAGCTGCAAGGCATATCCCAGCTCTTGCAACATATGCTTCTCAAAACAGCGCAATGTGAAGGCATGGTCTTCTTCCTGCGCTAGTCGTTGCAAGGTCTGCTGGTAATAATCGAACAAGCTCGCGTGCGGGTCGTCGCGCGCCATCAGGTTGAGCAGTAGTTCATTCAGATAGAAGCCGCACAGCAACGCGGTACCCTGCAACTGAGGTTGGCCGCCTTGCCACTCGGCACCGTGCAAAGTGCGCAGCTCGTGCTTGCCGAACCAACTCAGTGACAGCGGCTGAAAGCTCATCAACAATCCGCGCAATGCCGACCGTGGCCGCCTTGCACCGCGCGCCACCAAAGGTACACGCCCATGTTGGCGACTGAATACTTCCAACACCAGACTGGTCTCGCGAAAGGGGTAACTATGCAGAACGAAGGCGAGTTCGTCCTGCATACGCTGTTTAGAAGCTGCGTTACTCATACCCCAAAGACTTCAACATCTGCGCGCTGTCTGCCCAACCACTACGCACCTTGACGAACACTTCGAGGAACACCTTGCCATCGAATAGTTTTTCCATATCGAGGCGGGCTTGGGTGGCGATTTCTTTCAGCTTCTCGCCTTTGCTACCAATGAGCATGGCCTTGTGTGCATCCTTGTCCACCAGGATGGCGGCGTGGATACGGCGTAATTTACCTTCGATCTTGAACTGTTCGATGATGACGCTGACCGAATATGGCAGCTCATCGCCTGTGAAACGGAAGACCTTTTCGCGCAACAGCTCGGCAGCAAGGAAACGTTCGTTACGATCAGTGATGTCATCCTCGGCGTACAGATGCTCGCCTTCCGGCAAGAATGGGCGGATGGCCTCCAGCAAGGTGTCCAGATGTTTATCTTGGCGCGCACTGACCGGCACGATGGCAGCGAAATGTCGCAAGACTGATATCTCTTGAATGAATGGTAAAAGCTCGTTCTTGTCCTGCATCAGGTCCGCCTTGTTGATGACCAGGATAACCGGACGATCCTGCGGCAGTAATTCCAACACTTGTTTGTCGCGCTCGTCGAAGTGGCGCGCTTCCAGCACGAACAGCACGACATTCACTTCGCGCAGGCTGTTGGTGACCACTCGGTTCATGCTGCGATTCAGCGCATTGGTGTGTTGAGTCTGAAAACCGGGAGTATCGACGAAGACGAACTGCGTCTTGTCTTCGGTGAGGATGCCGGTGATGCGATGGCGCGTGGTCTGCGCCTTGCGCGACGTGATACTGATCTTCTGGCCGATGAGGTGGTTGAGCAAGGTCGACTTGCCCACGTTGGGGCGGCCAACGATGGCGATAAAGCCGCTGTGAAGATTTTCTGTTTCAGTCATTTTTGGATTCTCTTGTAAGCCGCTTCTGCGGCAACTTGTTCGGCAACTCGGCGGCTATGGCCTTCTCCGCGCGTCTTGATCTTCAACTTCTCGATCTCACATTCCACCTCAAAGGTCTGCGCATGCGCCTCACCTTTGATCTCAATGACGGTGTACTTGGGCAAGGGGAATTTCTTGCCTTGAAGATATTCCTGTAATTGGGTCTTCGCATCCTTACCCAAGCTCTGCAGATCCATACCGGAGATAAAGGGGACATACAGCCCCAACACCACTTTTTCTGCCGTCGCGAAATCCGCATCCAGCAACACGGCGCCAAACACTGCCTCCAAAGCATCCGCAAGGATAGAAGGACGACGCGCGCCATCACTCTTGAGTTCGCCCTCGCCCAACGCCAACAATGCTCCGATGTTCAATTGTTGAGCCAGCACGGCCAATGTTTGCTGGTTGACCAGATTGGAACGCAGGCGAGAAAGATCGCCTTCGGGCACGTCTGGATAAGTTTGATAGAGATATTTGGCGATCGCGCAATTTAGAACGCTATCGCCAAGAAACTCCAAACGCTCGTTATGGGCTGAGCTATAGCTACGGTGGGTCAATGCACGCTGCAATAATGCAGACTGATCGAACTGATATCCAAGTTGCCTACACAGCGCCGCGTGCTTCATCTAATGTTGTTATTTGCTACTAGGATTAAATTCAAGCAGAAGCGTGACATTTCCCGCTAGAGGCACCTTCACGAAATAGTGGGCACTTAATGTAATGTTCCCATTCTCACTGTCGATAGAAATGTCATCCACGTTCAGATCATTAATATCGTTGATAGAAGCTCGTTTGCGATACGAGGTTTCAATTTCCCCGATAGAAGCACCTCGCAAAGTGGAGTCCGATGCGATCTCACGGAAAATCTGACTTATTTGCGCGCTGTGTATGTACGCTGGAATGAGTTTCATGGAAAGTATTGCAACCACAATCAACAGAAATCCCACAAAAATAAACCCAGTGAAACTCAAACCGCGCTGTGTAGCCTTCAGTGTTTTCATTTGCACTACTCCTCTAAACGAACACTTATTCGATCGACAAACCGATTCTGTCCAATTCACCAAAATTCATCCAAATGAAGAAGGCTTTGCCTACAATCATCTCATCCGGCACGAACCCCCAATAGCGGCTGTCACGGCTGTTATCCCGATTATCACCCATCATGAAATAATGCCCTGCAGGGACGGTACAGCGCATCTCCTCCGCACTATAACTGCACCGCTCATGCAAGGGAAACTCGTCCACACTGGCAAGGTGAATGGGGGGCATCTCTGGATTGATCAGTACTGCATGTTGTTTGCCTGTGAGATTCTCTGTGTATCGTTCTGTATGTACGAAATTCAGCCCACTCTCGAGGAAATTATAATCCTCCCCGCGCACTTTGCTTTGTTCTACCCCGTTCACCCAAAGCCGCTTATCACGATAGATGAGAACATCACCAGGCAAACCCACGGTGCGCTTGATGTAGTCTATTGAAGGGTCATTAGGAAAATGGAAGACCATGACATCGCCGCGTTGCGGCTGATTCACTTCAACGATCTTTTTATTCACGATAGGCAAACGCAAACCGTAGGTATAACGATTCACCAAAATGAAGTCACCCACATGCAATGTCGGCACCATCGAACTGGATGGGATCTTGAAAGGCTCGACCACGAATGAACGCAGCACGAACACAGCGAGGATGACGGGAAAGAAACTCTTGGAGTATTCCACCCACCAAGGCTCTTTAGCCTCAGCAGTGCGCTTCGCACGTAAAACGTACTTATCGAGCAACCACACCACCCCGGTCACCAACAACAACGAAAACATGATCAATGCAAATGTCATCCCACTTGGCTCCGCTTATTTATCATCCACACGCAGAATCGCCAAGAAGGCTTCTTGCGGGATCTCGACACTGCCCACTTGCTTCATGCGCTTCTTACCCGCCTTCTGCTTCTCCAGCAGCTTACGTTTACGCGAGATATCACCGCCGTAACATTTTGCCAGCACGTTCTTGCGTAGCGCTTTGACATTCTCGCGCGAGATGATATTGGCACCAATGGCTGCTTGGATCGCCACATCGAACATCTGACGCGGGATCAGTTCGCGCATCTTGGCCGCCACTTCGCGTCCGCGATGCTGGCTGTTGGCACGATGCACGATGATGGATAGCGCATCCACTTTTTCGCTGTTGATGAGAATGTCCACCTTGACCACGTCCGCAGAACGGTATATCCATCACGATCTCGCCCATCGGCATCTCATATTTCAGCAATACCTGCTTGCCGTGATAGCTGATATCTTTTTGCACACCCCGTTTTTGCGTACACAAAGTGATCACCGTACCCACATATTCCTGCGGCATGTATAGATTCACATCGACGATAGGCTCACGTATCTCTTCGATCTTCGACACGTCGGGCATCTTCGCCGGGTTATCCACCATCAACATAGTGCCGTCGCGCATTACGACTTCGTAGATCACTGTAGGCGCTGTCGTGATCAAGTCCATATCGAACTCGCGCTCTAGACGTTCCTGCACGATCTCCATGTGCAACAAACCCAGGAAGCCGCAGCGAAAGCCAAACCCCAATGCTTGCGAAACTTCCGGCTCATACAGCAACGATGAATCGTTCAGTTTGAGCTTTTCCAACGAATCACGTAGCGCTTCGTATTGGTTGGATTCCACTGGAAACAATCCAGCAAACACTTGCGGCTGCACTTCTTTGAAGCCGGGCAACGCGCTGCTGGCGGGACGCGCCAGCGAGGTGATGGTGTCGCCGACTTTGGCGTCCTTTAATTCTTTGATACCCGCGATAACAAAACCCACTTGCCCCGCAGACAACTCCTCTCGCGGCTGCGATTTCGGCGTGAACACACCTAGATTCTCGGTGAGATGTTGTGCGCCGGTAGCCATGAACAGAATCTTTTCTTTGGGCTTGAGCGTTCCGTTGACGATGCGCACCAGCATCACCACGCCTACATAGTTGTCAAACCATGAATCGATGATGAGCCCCTGTAAAGGCGCTTTGGTATCGCCCTTAGGTGGCGGCACTTTGACGATCAGCGCCTCGATCACATCTTGCACACCCAGCCCCGTCTTGGCAGAACAGTGCACTGCATCTTGCGCGTCGATGCCAATCACGTCCTCAATCTCAGCAATAGCGTTGGCTGGATCAGCAGATGGCAGATCTATCTTGTTCAATACAGGCACCACCTCCACACCCAGATCAAGTGCTGTGTAGCAGTTCGCCACGGTCTGCGCTTCGACCCCTTGCGATGCATCCACAACCAACAAAGCACCTTCGCATGCGGAGAGTGAACGCGAGACTTCGTAAGAGAAGTCGACGTGTCCTGGGGTGTCGATCAGATTGAGGTTGTATATCTGACCATCGCGGGCTTTGTAACTCAACGCAGCAGTCTGCGCTTTGATGGTGATGCCGCGCTCGCGCTCGATATCCATTGAATCAAGCACCTGCTCTTCCATCTCACGATCAGACAAGCCGCCACATAGGTGGATGATACGGTCTGCCAAGGTGGATTTACCGTGGTCAATATGGGCGATGATGGAAAAATTACGGATCTGTTGCATGAGGCTCAAAATATAAATATCCCGTCAAAAGCGGCGGTTGCGCGAGGCGCGGATTCTAGCCGATTTTGACGGGATACGTGGTTAACATGGAACCCGCGTAGCGGTTCGTTTGCCCTTTCTCCCGCAGGAGTTTGGGATTGTCTTTCGCGTTTGCCTCCTCTCCCGCTTGCGGGAGAGGATTGAGGTGAGGGCATCAGGGGGAAAGTTGGATAGGGGGAAACGGGCACGGTAAGTTGCATCATTCAGAAATAGCTGCTTGCCTTGTCCGTTAGACCTTGGTTCTATTGTTTCTCGTCCAATCTAACAGGAACATAGACAGTACCGTCGTTGCGGCGCACCAAGAGAGCGATATTGCGCCCTTGCTCCACTTTTTTCAGCACCTCGTTGAATTGCTCTACAGTACGCAACTCGATGTTGCCGATGGCCAAGATCACGTCGCCGCGTTGCAGTTCGCTGCGCGCCGCTGCGCCCTTCACCTCTTCCACTAGCAGTCCACCTTCAACTTGAAGTTCGGCTTTTTGCTCATCGTTCAACTCGCTCAGCGTCAGCCCAAGACGGCTCACACTTTGAGACTGTGCCTGGTCTTCTTTATTCTCCTTGGCACGGATCTTCTCGGCATTGTCTTGTATCTCGCCGACCACCAAGGCCACTTCCAAAGTCGTACCCTTGCGCCATAACTGCACCGCGACTTTATTGCCCGGCTTGGTTGCGGCCACGATACGTGGCAAGTCAGCAGAATGAGTTATCGCCTTACCATCGAATTTCAGGATAACGTCGCTTGGACGCACTCCTGCTTTATCGGCCGGACCCGCCTTTTCCACCCCTGAAATCAGCGCACCGGCAGGCTTTGCCAAGCCAAATGAATCCGCCAGTTCGCGAGTGACCTCTTGGATACTCACCCCTATCCGACCGCGTGTGACCTTGCCTGTTGAACGCAATTGATTGACCACATCCATCGCCACATCGATGGGAATGGAGAACGATAAGCCCATGTAACCACCCGAGCGACTGTATATCTGGGAATTGATACCGACTACTTCGCCCTTCATATTGAACAAAGGGCCACCCGAATTTCCGGGGTTGATTGCGACATCAGTCTGAATGAAGGGAACGAAATTCTCTTGCGGGAGCGAACGCCCCTTGGCGCTCACGATTCCTGCTGTGACGCTACTGTCAAAGCCGAAGGGTGATCCGATTGCCAACACCCACTCCCCCACCTTAAGCAAGTCAGGATTACCCAAAGTGACTTTCGGCAAACCTGTTGCATCGATTTTTAGCAACGCTACATCCGTGCGTTTATCCGCACCGATCACCTTAGCTTTGAACTCACGCTTGTCTGACAAGCGGACTGTGATCTTATCCGCACGATCCACCACATGCGCGTTGGTCAAAATGTAACCATCCGCACTGATGAGGAAGCCGGAGCCCAAAGACTGCGACTCCTGCTCACGCGGCATTTGTGGGGCGAATTTTTTGAAGAATTCATAGAACGGATCGTTCTCTGGCAGGTTAGGCATCCCCTGCAAACCTTGTTGCGCACGCACGATTTGAGTAGTGCTTACGTTCACGACCGCCGCACCTTGCTTCTCCACCAAGTCAGTGAAGTCAGGTAAATCCTTAGCCAAAGCGACATGGGTAACAAAGATACCCATGGCCAACACGAGAAGACGCTTGATCATATTTTCCTCATCAACAGAGATTGGGATTACGAACGAGATACAACGACTGATTGAACGACAGCCCTTGAACCATTGGAATAAGGCAAGAATTTGCCCAAAGCGAAACCAATCATCAGCCCCAACATTGAACCGACCAATGCATAACCATCTCGACTGGCGGTTTCTGTAGCGAATGTTGCGCCGACGAAACCGGCAGCAAACATGAACAGCAAAGGCAGCAGATACATCCGCAAAGAGCTGTGCAAAAGACTGCCTTCTGGCAAAGTGATATTCACCTCATCACCCACTTTGGCGTCTGCTTGGTTGAGTACGATGAAACTGCGGGGCTGACTGCTACAAAACATCTTCGTCAACTTGCCACTGCCACATCCGCCTTCGCTGTTGCAATGACCACAACCGCCACCACCGAGCGGGCTTATCTCAGCTTCTCGGCCTTTTAGACTCAATACGATGGCGCGCATCTCTAGCATCTCACTCTCCTGCGTAGCGAACTGAATCGGCTACTTGAATGACCACCCTAGGAGGAACCTCTCCGACCACTGTCACCAGATTGTCTCCAACCAAACGGTTATACATATGCACCGCACCACGCCCGGACAAACCGGGAATATCAGTTACGTCACTGACTTTCTCGATGAACACTGAAATACCTGACAGCCCGTCCGAGTAAACGATATGCACTACGGGCAATTTCTTATCCGCGATGACGCGGCGCATCTCAAGAATCTTTTTGAATCCTGCGGGGACGGAATCAACTTGCCAACCACTAGGAGCGTTCTCGAAACTTGCTTTGGGAAGAGGCGAAA
Organism: Gallionellaceae bacterium; assembly: GCA_006218055.1. GTDB lineage: Bacteria > Pseudomonadota > Gammaproteobacteria > Burkholderiales > Gallionellaceae > Sideroxyarcus. The sequence continues at coordinate 8,924 of VBWD01000004.1, read as the reverse complement.
GATTTTTCTGTCCAGCCAAGCGAGCAGCTTCGGTTTCATTCGGTACGATCCATTTACGGTCGATGTTCTTACCGCCAATCTCTATTTGAGAGAAGGCATATTCCTCGATCACACGTCCACGTTCATCCAGCACCACTGCCTTCAACAACAGCCCCGATTCACTGTGAGCCCACATCTTTCGTGTGTAACGCAGGCCATCTTTGGGCTGGAATATCACCGTGTGCGCGTGATAGTCAGCCACCCTATCTTCCTCGCCCTGGCTGATCTGGTAATTCTCTTTCAGCGTCTGTATCTGCTCAGGCAACAACGCTGGAAAAGCGCGTTGAGCGCGGCGCTTCTCTATCCTGACCTTCTTGTCGCCCAGGTAGAGCCACACTTTATCGTTATTACGGATAACTTCACGCTTGAGACCATCCAACCCCTCTAAACGCTCATGTTCACCAGTCCTGTCAGCGATATGCGTGATGCGTGACATCTCGACCCGCCCACCTGATTGATAGACGAAGACACCACAATAGTTGGTCTGATGCCCAGCGAAAGCCATGGTCTTCAACCAGTCAGAATCCTCAAGCAAGGGGTCGGCACAAACCACACCTGCCGCCAGTTGCAACAGCAGAAAACTCGCACCTAGTTTTAGAGATTCGATTCTCACTACTTTGCCGCCACGGTATGGATGTAAGTCGCAGCCCCTTGCACATCGGCGCTAGGGGAGAACTCTTGGTGAGCCATCAGGTAATCATTCGCATGGAAAGAGGCAGGGCGAATCGCATTGCTCTGCTGCACCGATGCTATCTGAGGTGCCGGTTCATTGCCAATCTGCATCGACATCCACGCCACGATAGCCAGCGCCATTACGGAAGCCACGGCTGAAAGTGCGTAATGTTTGATCTTTTGAGGACTGCGGCTATGGGGTGCCAAGATGGTCGGTTCGGCTTGCAAACGTTCTCTGAAAGTTGCACTAAGGTCGCGGTGGATATGATCCGGCTGACGCAAGGCATCACCGATCAAATGGTAGGTCGCCCAATCCTGACGAGTCTCCGGATTTCGCTTCAGCTTATCGAAGAAAGCTTCCGCTTCATCCTCGAACATCTCGCCATCCATCAATACCGATATCTCTTGCTTCATCTTCACCACCTCTTATCTTCGCTTGTTCCCAACAGTGGTCGCAAATTCGTAGCAACCACCTCGCGCGCTCTGAATATGCGCGACCTAACTGTACCGATCGGACAATTCATCACCGCCGCGATCTCTTCATAACTCAAGCCCTCTATCTCGCGTAAAGTCAGCGCTGTACGTAGATCTTCCGGCAATTGCTGCAGGGAAGCATTCACGACATCCACCACCTGCTTACTCATCAACTCGTTTTCAGGCGTGGCCACTTCATGCAACAACGAAGCGTCTTCGAAATCCTCAGCCTCTTCTGCATCAAAAGGCGTGCTGGTAGGTGCTTTCCTTCCTTGCGCCAATAAATGATTCTTGGCTGTATTGATGCCGATACGGTAGAGCCACGTATAGAAGGCGCTATCCCCCCGAAAGGCTGGCAATGCCCGATAGGCCTTGATGAATGCCTCTTGTGTCAGGTCTTCAGCTTCGGCAGCATTGCGCACAAACCGTGAGATCAACCGCCCCAAACGGCGTTGATACTTGACCACGAGCAGTTCGAACGCGTGCTTATCGCCGCGTTGCGCGCGCTCCACCAGCTGTTGATCAATCTCCCTGTCACCCATCCCGTTTCCCGGTCTTATGAATATTAGCCACCTTACGTGGCTGCCCAGTATAACTGGACGGGTGCCTATCGTCAGCCTTGCCCGTAACGCGCGGATGGACAACGATATAAAAATTTAGTTCATTTATCCGATGAGAATGGCTAGATTTGCTATAGTCACATCAATCTCAGTCACCCACTCTCAGCAACGTGTTGCGCTTTGACACCCTTATTATCGGTAGCGGACTAGCCGGACTCTCGCTGGCACTCAAACTGGCTGACCATCAAAAAGTCGGCATCGTCACCAAAAAGAATTTATTGGACGGGGCAAGTGCATGGGCACAAGGGGGTATCGCTGCCGTGCTAAGCCCTGAAGACAGTCTCGAAGAGCACATCAAAGACACCCAAACTGCAGGAGGCGGCTTGTGCGACCCAGTGACCACTCGATTCGTAGTCGAGCGCGGCGCAGCAGCAGTCAACTGGCTGATAGCGCAAGGAGTGCCGTTCTCAAAGGACGAGAACGGGGGGAGCGATTACCACCTGACCCGCGAAGGCGGACACAGCCACCGCCGCATCATCCATGCGGCCGATGCGACAGGCAAAGCTGTACAACAGACGCTCTCCGAGAAAGTGCTTTCGCACCCCAACGTCACCGTTTTGGAACATCACATCGCAGTCGACCTGATCACTGGCAAGAAAATCGGTCTATCCGAGCAGTCCTGCCTAGGCGCATATGTTCTTGATTCTTCCTCGGGAGATGTTCGAACCATCTCCGCAGACAACACGGTGTTAGCAACAGGTGGCGCAGGCAAGGTTTATCTGTACACCACCAATCCCGATACCGCGACTGGCGATGGCATCGCCATGGGGTGGCGTGCCGGATGCCGCGTATCCAATATGGAATTCATGCAGTTCCATCCGACATGCCTCTATCACCCTCATGCAAAATCTTTCTTGATCAGCGAGGCGGTTCGCGGCGAGGGGGGCTTGTTGAAACTACCCGATGGGACTCGGTTCATGCCTTGGCACGACGAGCGCGCAGAACTCGCCCCACGAGACATCGTGGCTCGCGCCATCGACTATGAGATGAAGAAGCGCGGTATCGATTGCGTCTACTTGGATATCTCACACCAACCAGAATCCTTCTTGCGGGAGCACTTTCCGACTATCTACACGCGTTGTTTAGACCTGGGAATCAATATCTCCAAACAACCTATCCCTGTCGTTCCAGCCATGCATTTCACTTGTGGCGGGTTGATGACGGATCTCACCTCCCGCACTGACATAAAAGATCTGTATGCCATCGGCGAAACGGCTAGCACGGGACTGCATGGCGCCAATCGCCTAGCCAGCAATTCTTTGCTGGAATGTCTGGTGTTTGCAGATGCTGCCGCTAAAGACATCTTAGGAAAATCGACCAATGCGGCACGCACACTGCCAGTCTGGGATGAGAGTCGCGTCACGGACGCCGATGAATTGGTAGTGATCTCCCACAACTGGGATGAGTTGCGTCGGTTCATGTGGGACTACGTTGGCATTGTTCGCACCACTAAGCGTTTGCAACGCGCGCAACACCGTATCCGGCTATTGCACGAAGAGATCAATGAATACTACCGAAACTTCCATGTGACATCAGATCTGCTGGAGCTACGCAACTTGGTGCAAACCGCGGACCTTGTCGTGCAAAGCGCACTAGCTAGACACGAAAGCAGAGGATTGCACTTCAGCAAGGATTACCCGCTAACACTGAGCGAAGCTAAACCGACGATATTGGATCCTGCTGCCTAGCTCCCCACCTCAGTACGACTCTCAAACGTCGAAAGCTGTCAGCATCCATACTGTCTTCCAGCAACACAAGGCTGCGATAGCCGCCCTGCCCCAAGCGAACATTGATCAAAACGACGTAAGGCAAAATCGCCCCTCCCGCTCTCAACTTACCCGTCAGATGACGCCCATCGCGCAACATCAGTGAAATAGTGTCGTCAACCTCTAGACGAAACGCGACACAGGAAAGAGCCAAGCTCAATCTAGCATCTCTGAATAAAATGAATGTACTTGCTACCAAGACAAAAAAACCGAGTGCCACGTGCAACGTCATCCCCAGTGGCAGGATGAGCAAAGTCCAAAAAGAGAGCAAGCAGACAATGCAAATGGCGAAGGTAAGGTACTTAGAGGGGTGCAGCTTGTAATGTCGCTGCAAACTTGCACTCATTCGTGCAAGTACCAATCAGAAAACGATGGTAGAGATCAAGCCGATCACAACGAGGGCGATGATCGCCAACAGGATATAACCGCCTCCATTGGCTGGCGAAGGTGGCTGGTTATTGGACCGCGAAGCCGAAGCACTCTTCAAACTGAGGTCGGGGCGAGGTGCGGGAGCGGCTCGGTTGATATCATCCATGCTAGGGCGCGCCATGCGGAACGTCTTGGACAATTCCTCGACGTCCTCTTCACTTGCCGTCATGGAGGCTAGGCGCATGGTCGCCTCCATCGAATCAAAAGAGGTCGACAGACCCAAGGCAGACACCTGATTGGATTCATCACCCGCATCGCTCGATAAAGCTCCAGCGACTTCAAGATTAGCAGGGCTTGATTTCTTGGGCGTGGAGTCGATTGCCGAAGTTGAAGTAGAGCGCGGCAGTGCATCGCGGCAATCACGCAGGTCGTTCGCCAAATCTCGTGCGTTCTGATAGCGAGAATCCAAGTCTTTGGCTAACGCCTTGGCCACGATGAAATTCAGCATCTCCGGAACATCGACGTTCACTGTGCTTGGGGTCGCAGGTGTCGCGTTCAATGTCTGATACATGATCGCATTGACATTCTCGCCCATGAATGGCGCCTGCCCCGTCAACATCTCATACAGCATCACGCCTAGCGAGAAGATATCGGAGCGCTGATCGGTCAATTTACCCATCACCTGTTCTGGCGACATGTATTTGGGTGAACCTAAGACCATCCCTGTCTGCGTACGAACGGCAGCCGAAGCCATGCGCGCGATACCAAAGTCCGTGATCTTCACATGACCATCGCGAATGACCATCACGTTAGACGGCTTGATGTCGCGATGAACGATCTCGTGTTCATGCGCATACGACAAACCCAAAGCGACCTGCGAGATGATGTCTATCACCTGGCCTATCGGAAGTATCTTGTTGTCGTTCAGAATGTCGCGCAACTCGCGACCATGCAGGTATTCCATCGCGATGTAGGCGATATCTTCCGTGCGGCCGACATCGTAAATAGTCACGATGTTCGGATGACTGAGCCGCCCAGCCGCTTTGGCTTCTTGGTAGAAACGTGCTTCGTACTCTTCACGTTCTTCTTGAGCCAAACTCAGATTGATAGTCTTGATCGCCACCTCACGATCGATGAGCGGATCCTTAGCCTTATAGACGACACCCATCGCGCCTTGACCAAGCTCACTGATGATCTGATAACGTCCAAGCTGACTAATCATTCTGCTATTACCTTGATCACTTACCCGCCTTCATCTTCACACTCTGGAAGACTGGCCCCCAGATAGGGTGCCCCGCTTCCGCGGCGGACAGATTGAAGTCAGGATTGACCTCCAAGATGTTCTTAAAATATTCCCTGCAACTCTTCTCATGCGATGAGATGCAACTGATGAAAGCCAGATATTTATTGGCACGTATCTTCTGCGCTCGGCTAGCCGTTTTAGTCGCCAGAACAGCCTCCAGCGCATTGGTCGAAGTCACGTAATTGCCGTCCTCGTACTCTTTGACGCCAATCTCGAGTTTTTGTTCGACCTGGTCCTTACCGAACAGCCTTATCCCGCCGCCGCCATCATCACATGTACTGACGACAGTACAGCCTGTGAATAGCAGTGTGCTCAAGCCCACCATCAACCAACGTGACATCACCTTCTCCTATTCGAAACTTATTTGAAACTATGTTTTATTTTTATCTTCTCACCAGGCTTTGCCTTGATGATTTCTTTGTATACAGGGAAACTGGAATTCCTGATCTCCATCTTGTGCGTACCCGCCACCACCTGCAACTCAAGCAACGGAGGGCTTACACCCTGCAATTTCCCATCGAGGTAAACCTCCCCCCAAGGCAACACAGCCAAACCGATCACTGCAGGGCCGCCTGTGGTCTCAGCCAAGGTTCGGACACGTGAGCTTTGCTTAACTCCCTGGACTTTCTGCTCACCTTCAGCAACGACTGGTTGAGACGGAGCAACAACTGAAGATGCTGGATTCACACTGATCGGTTGTGTCGCAACAGCCTGTGTAACATCAAGCGCGACAGGTCGATGAGCGAGTTTGTATATCCCCAATATCATCGAAAAAATCATGACACTCGCCACACCTGCAACCATCACCTTTTGAGTTGAAGACGCCTTCCTGAATGCATCGATACCGCGACGCTCCCAAACAGAGACGTTATGAATGAACTCTTCCCAATAGATCTTGCTCGTTGCAAGCGCCTTGCGCCAACCTGTCGTATGCTCGATCTCTTCCTTCAACGCGATACTGCGCTGAGTGGAGGTGAAATCACCTGGATACCCGATAGCATAGACCTCATGTTCGCGCACGTGTTTGTCAGTGCGTGATCCTTGGTAATGGAACATGCCCGCATACTCTTGCGACAAACGCGACACCGCATCGTAGTAGGAACGAGAGACAAGGATTTGACCAGGGTCGGCGAATCCCATCACACGCTGCGCGACGTTGATGCCGTCGCCAACGATGTTCGGCTGCCCATTGATGTCTTTAACCAAACGAACGGGGCCTAGATTGACGCCCATTCGTACGAGAAGTGTCGGCTCCATACGGACGCCCTCGCCCAACAGACTGCTGCGCATGCTCAGCGCCGCTTGTAAAGCGTCTTCTATATCACCCAAAAAACTGATCGCCGCACCATCGCCCGTATCCAAGATGATGCGGTCATTGACAGGAACGTCACGAATGGCGATAGACAGGAAGGCGTTGAAACGCTCCTTCAGCGAAATCTGACCCGCGACAGATTTCTTGGAGTATTCGACGATATCCAAGAAGAAGACGCTGCAAATGATGGTCTTGTTGTTACGTTGTTCCATTTACCCTGTCCGGCACATCCAACTAGAGTGGACAAACCACATAAGAATCCTTTTTAACCCCGCGAATTCTAACGATTGTCTGGCTTTCTCGCCAGTTCATTTTTGCGCGGGCGCACACGAGTCAGCTTCTTTGCGCGCTCATTTTCTGACAATTGCCGAGTGTATCCGGCAGGCAACCCGACCCATTCCAGAATAGCGCGCACCTGTGTCTCTCCCAACTCGTCCATCATCCCGCGTTTGATGCGGGAGGGCAGATTGACGATGCCGAAGCGGACACGCATCAAACGACTCACCGGTAGCTCCAGTGCTTCGAACGTGCGGCGCACCACACGATTACGCCCCTCCTTCAACACCAGCCGATACCAGTGATTGAAGCCTTCGCCGCCCTCGTCGCTCAATTGTTCGAAACGCACCACACCGTCTTCCAGTTCGATGCCATCCTTGGTCATCTGACGCATCTGTGCGGGCGTCATTGCCCCTTGCACACGCACCGCATACTCACGCTCCACCTCAAAACGCGGATGCATCAGGCGATTTGCCAACTCACCTGATGTCGTGAATATCAACAAACCACTGGTATTGAAGTCCAAACGCCCGATGGCGATCCATTTCTGGCCGCGCAGTTTGGGCAGACTATCGAAGACGTTCGCGCGTCCCTTGGGGTCATCGCGACTAACGATCTCGCCTTCCTGTTTGTGATAGATCAAAACGCGCGGCAAGGCCTGTTCTTCTTCCAAGTGGAGCTTGATGATGCGACCATCGACCATGACCTTATCGCCATCGACCACTCTAACGCCGAGGGTTGCCACCGCACCATTCACCGTCACACGACCCGCGCTGATCCACTCTTCCATCTCGCGACGTGAACCAACACCCGCCTGCGCCAACACTTTTTGCAGGCGTTCACCCGGAATACTATTTTCGATTTGTTCGGTCATTCTGTGACTGCTCGTCTTTCCAGCACTGCCTGTGCCAATGTCCCACTGTCTACATGCTCCAACTCACCACCAACCGGCAAACCGCGTGCGATGCGTGACACCTTGATTCCATTCGCGCGCAACATCGTCGCGATGTAATGCGCGGTCGCTTCGCCCTCGACGGTGAAGTTCGTGGCCAAAATGACTTCGCACGACAACTCTTGCGCCCGTCTCTGCAATCGCTCCAAAGGCAACGCGCGCGCGCCCACTCCATCCAATGGAGATAGACGCCCCATCAACACGAAATACATACCGCGATAGCACTGCGCCTGCTCCATCATCAGCAGGTCGGCTGGCATCTCCACGACGCAGAGCAAATCATGCTCACGCCGCGTCGAACTACACAGCGAGCAAACCTCATCCTCGGAAAAATTGTTGCATTTAGCGCAATGCTTGACGCTCTCCACCGCATGTTTAAGCGAGTGCGATAGATGTAGCGCGCCCTGCCGATCTCGTTGCAACAGGTGATACGCCATACGTTGCGCAGATTTTGGCCCAACGCCCGGCAAACAGCGCAAGGCAGCAACAAGCTCTTCCAGACTGGAAGGGGATTTGATCAAAATGGCAGGCTCATGCCCGGTGGCAATTGCGCAGTGAAACCACTCATACGTTTTTGAGTCGTGTCGGCCGCTTTTTTATTCGCATCGCTGAATGCCGCGACGATCAGATCTTCCAACATCTCTTTGTCGTCCATCACACTCTGATCAAGACTTACCCGGCGCACATCGTGCGAACACGTCATCACCACTTTGACCATGCCCGAACCCGATTGCCCCTCCACCTCAATAGTGGCGAGTTCATCTTGCGCCTTCTTCATATTGGCTTGCATCTGTTGCGCTTGCTTCATCAAGCCGCCCAATCCGCCCTTCATCATCTTCACTTCCTCCACAAAAATCCAAATATCCCGCAACGCGACTTACTGTACCCCTCGCCCTCTGGGAGAGGGGGAACGGGGGTGAGGAAGCAAACGACCATGTTGAAGTCCAAAATGGACGGCAACATGGTCGTTTGCTACACAGGTCTGATAGACCCTTCGATCAATTGTGCGCCCAGCTTTGACTGGGCTTCTCTTACGAATACATCTTGCCTGATGGCCTCTTCAGCCTGCTGTTGACGCGTCTGCTTGACCTGTTGCTCCACTGCCGCAGGCGTAGCGACATCTTTCGTCCCGCCCAACTCC
>VBWD01000076.1 GCA_006218055.1 Gallionellaceae bacterium | reverse complement strand
TCAATCGTTTGCCCTTGCGATTTGTAGCTAGTGACGGCATACGCGTGATCGATGTGCTTGAACTTATCCGTATCGAACTCGCGCTTTTCTCCGCTCTCCATCTTCGCCGTAATCTTATTGCCCTCGATCTTCTCAATGCTGCCGGTCTGGCCGTTCTTCACATCAAAGTCTTTGTCATTTTTGGTGACTGCAATCTTGTCGCCGACGGCGAATTCCTTACCCTTGGCCACGTCGTACAGCTCCTTGCCTTGCACCTTGGCAGGATCAAACTTGATTTCGCGGCCAGATTCCGTCTGAGCGGTGACGATGTTGGTGCGGCTGTCGGTGTTTGTGACGGTCGCGCGATCGCCCTTATCAAGGTCGAGCGTTTTGGATTTGCTGGTGAACTCAACCACCTGGCCTTTTTCAAAGGTGGTCGCACGTTTCATTTCTTCCTGGGTGTTGCCGGTCTTCTCAAGCGTGTCCATGCGCTTGTCATCTTGCAGCTCGCCTTTACCCTTCAATTCATTGCGCACAGCGTTGTTGATCGCATTGCGGTCTGCGTTGGTGGCCGTGATGACAAGCGTCTTGTCGCGGTCGCCTTTGTCCATGCTGCTATAGTCCTTGGCAAGCTGGCCGATGACTTCCTTGTTATCCGCTTTGGCTGCATCCTTGAGTTCTGCACGGAATGCGGCTTTGTCCTTGTCCGTGGGGCTCTCTATGGCCGCATACTTCTCGCGAACCACATCCTGCGCGGTGCCGATTTCCTTGGTGTCCAGCCCTTTCACGGCCTCACCGTGTTTGCCTTCGAGTATCTTGCTAACTGCATCCTTGGCATGGTCTGTAGTTTGTCGGCGGATCGAGTCTTGCCCCAGCTCGGACATAGGCATGTGTTTTTGCGCAAGCTCAAAGCCCTTCCCTGCGGCCACGGCCTGGTGTTGGTTCTCATCGCCCAGGAACACGGTTTTAGCGCCTTGCTGCTCGGTGGCGCTGATAACGCCATTAAATTCCTTCTGGCCGCTCATAGACGCTTCATCGCATACATGGAGCACCTTGTGATTTTCACCATTCGCCTGTGATGCTTGGACTTTCAAGGTAGATAGCTCGGCGTTGCGATTGCTGGAGGTTTCAAGCGCGCATTGCGCACGCACAACCATGGACTCTATTTGTGTGGCCTTATCCCAACCCTCTGC
>VBWD01000075.1 GCA_006218055.1 Gallionellaceae bacterium | reverse complement strand
ATGTGGCGGGGGAGGTGGCGAACTTGCCTACCCAAGGTGGCGCTTACTACCTCTTGGTTCGAGCTGCACAGTTGGATTCAATAGGGGCGAATCTGGGCAATGTGGAGCAGATTGCACAAGGTGATTGGGTGGTGCATAAGACGGGGACGTTGCCGCGTTTGCTTAAATTGGCAAAGGGCGATGAGCTGTTGGAAGACATCCGCATCGTGCGCGTGACGCCTTCCCAACGTTGAATCACTTTCTTTTTACGCGCTGATACAGTCTGAAGCGTTCGTCTTGTTTGCCCTGACGTCCGCCTTCCCATAACTTCTCCCAACCGATCTCGTCCTCGATCGGCTTGGCGATACGGTCGCCCTGCACCAGCAATAGATTGCAAACTTTTGTCGCATTCTGCCGAAGCTTGATGTCGCCGAAGTATTCCAACATAGCGCGCTGGCTATCGCCGACGCGTACATCGGCGATGCAGTTGTAGCGCTTAGGTAGATTGCTCTTTAGATCGACCACCATGGGGCGATAGCTCTTGCTGGCATCGAGCAGCGGTAACCAAAGCGTCATCGCCAATATCCAGAGCAAGCTGATTCCCGCAGACCAGTTGATGAGTGAGCGGCGTACAGAGCGTCCGACCCTCCAGACCAGCACGATCCACAGGATAGTCGCCAACACCGCCACACTAAAGGTGAAGGTGTTCACTTCCATCTGGAAGTTGGGCTGCATGGCGCGCACGGTACGTGCGATCAAGGAGCCATAGTTGAGAAGCACGCCAGTCCAACCCGACCACAGTACTAGGGCGAGCAGTGCGAAGGTCATGATGCCGAACCAGTCGAGTGCGTTGGCTGCGCCGCGCCGTAGTGTCGAAAGTGCAGCGGTGGCGAGTAATGCGATAGGCAGCAACATCGGCATCGCGTTCTGATCGTTGATGTCTTTCACACCGCTCAATACGACGAACATGACGATGAAGGTCACGAGTAGTAATTGGAACTCGGGCTCGTTCCACATGCGTTTACGAGCTTCCCACACCGTCCATGCGGCAAGGGGAGCAGCGGGCCACGCTAGCCAGGGCAAAGCGCCAAGGTAGTAGAGCGTCTTGCTGTATTCACCGCCTTTGGCGTACTCGAACCAACGTCCGATGTTGCGCGTCCATGCCCAATCGGTGAGCAACGCAGGAGAGTGTTGATAGACGAGATACG
>VBWD01000074.1 GCA_006218055.1 Gallionellaceae bacterium | reverse complement strand
AAGAGCGTGAACGCATCTACCGCAACCTGCATGACGATGTGGGAGCGAAGCTGCTGGGGTTGGTCATCTCCGCTCAACGCTCGAACCAGTCTCGCGAAGCCGACCTGGCGCGCTCCGCCCTGCAGGACCTGCGTGATGTCGTTTCACGTTCGGCCCATCCGATCACTCCGCTCAGGAATCTTGTCGCAGATTGGCATGCCGAGACCGAGCAGCGCTGCGAACCCGCCCAACTCAAGCTCCATTGGGAAGAAGACTTCCCCTCCTTCGCCGAACACACGGTCTCGGCAGAAGATGCGCTGAATCTAAGCCGTATCCTGCGCGAAGCGGTAAGCAACGTACTACGTCATGCGCAAGCAACGAAAATCTCCGTTTCAGTGCAAGTTGCTAATGGCAATTTGTTGCTCGACATCGCGGATGACGGAGTGGGTATCTCCCCCGATTTCAAAGCCAATCGTGGCATCAGCAGTATGCTCGCACGAGCCGAAACCATGCAGGGCAGCCTGACTTGGGAGACCACAAATCAAGGATGCACGCTGCATTTGCGCGTGCCGTTACACTTTCTAGTCGTCACAGAAGGTCTTAAATGAGCCAACATGCACGTCATCGCATCATCTACTTACACGGTTTTGAAGGGCACGGTATCGGATACACCATGCCGCAACTGGAAAATCTGATCCGACAAACTGTACCCGGTGCAAATAACGATAGCCTCGTTGAACACTGGTCTCCCCTAAAGAACACCAAAGAATTCACCTTCGTCGAAGTTGCCGAACAGCTTGCCTCAGATATTCGCAATGGTGGTGCATATGAAAAACAATACGCCGTGTGCCACAGCATGGGCGGCATCATTGCCCGTCAGCTCTGCGTATTGGGAATACATTTTGACGGCGTGCTAACTATAGGTTCACCGCATATAGGCACTGCATGGTGGATCAATGGGGGAAACTGGTTTTCGGGACGTGGCCCCATGTCCATTGCAGATTACAGCGAAGATTTGAAGCGTTTGAACCGGAGCGATGCCGCTCACGCGCACAAATATTCCTTCGTTGGAATTGCTTGCTATGGAAAAGCACCCGGTGTATTTCAACCCGCCAAGCCGCATCAAAACGACACCATATCGGAGTTGTTCAGCCAATTTGGTGGCGGGACGGTCGGCTCGCGCAACACCTACGAACTGACGGTTGATTACGGC
>VBWD01000073.1 GCA_006218055.1 Gallionellaceae bacterium | reverse complement strand
TTTGCAGAAGCAAGCGACAGTTTCCGTCGCGCTCTTGAGATGAAGCCCGAGTATTTTGAAGCTCACAGTAGTTTGCTTATGGCATCCAGCTACAACGATAGCTTGAACACATCAGAATATCTACAGGAAGCCCTGCGCTACGGCGAAAGTGTTGCCCAAAATGCCACCTCCCGATTTGGCACTTGGCAATGCACTTCACAGCCACGCAAGTTACGGGTCGGGGTCGTATCGGGAGATTTGTGCAGTCATCCGGTGGGCTATTTTCTGGAGAGCCTGCTTGCACATCTGAACTATGCGCACATTGAATTGATTGCCTATTCCAACAACCCCTTGGTTGATGAGCTCACCAGACGTATTCAACCCAGGTTTGCTCAATGGCAGTCGGTGTTTGCACTCAATGACTCGGCTACCGCGCGATGTATCCACAATGATGGCGTGCATGTGTTATTGGATTTGTCCGGACACACTGCAAAAAATCGTCTCCCCGTGTTCGCCTGGAAACCCGCTCCCGTGCAGGTCACTTGGCTGGGTTACTTCGCCTCCACGGGGGTGGCGGAAATGGATTATCTGCTGGTGGATGAAACCGGGGTCCCGGCCCATCATCGCGCCCATTTCAGTGAATCCGTCTGGTACTTGCCCGATACCCGCTTGTGCTTTACTCCGCCCCACACAGATTTGCCTGTCTCGCCCTTGCCCGGTTTGAGTAGTGAGTCGATCACCTTGGGTTGTTACCAGAATCTTTCCAAAGTCAGTGATGATGTGTTGGCGGTGTGGGGACGTATCTTGGTGGCTTTGCCCCATGCGCGGTTACGCATGGCGTGCAAACAGTTGGGCGATGCGACGGTTGCGGCGCAGTTGAGGCAACGCTTGCGGCAACATGGCATCGCCGAGATCAGGGTGGCTCTGCACGGTTTTGTGGATCGAGAGGTGTATCTGGCCTCTCATGCCGAAGTGGATTTTCTGTTGGACACTTTCCCGTATCCGGGCGGAACGACCACGTGTGAATCCCTGTGGATGGGTGTTCCCACGCTGACTCTGGCAGGGGAGACGTTGTTGTCCAGGCAAGGGGCGAGCTTGCTGACCGCCTCTGGTCTCCCAGACTGGATCGCCCGCGACGAAGACGACTATGTGGCAAAGGCGATCGCCTTTGCCGGTGACTTGCCCAAACTGGCCGCCTTGCGCGCGGGGTTGCG
>VBWD01000003.1 GCA_006218055.1 Gallionellaceae bacterium | reverse complement strand
CAGATCTTCTCCGGCTTGGCCGAGTTCGTCGTAGTTCCAGGCGAAATGGGCGAGCTGGGAATCTACCCGCGCCACACCGCGTTGATGACGCGTATCAAACCTGGTGCGGTTCGCATCAAGCGCCCAGACCAAGAACAAGAAGAGTTGGTCTATGTTTCCGGCGGCATGCTGGAGATTCAGCCTAACGTCATCACCGTGTTGGCAGATACCGCCATCCGTGGTGCGGATCTTGACGAAGCGCGTGCACTGGAAGCCAAGCAAGCAGCTGAAGAAGCGATGAAGAACCGTAGTTCCGACATTGACTACGCGGCCGCCCAAGCAGAATTGGCCGAAGCGTTGGCGCAATTGCGCGCCATCTCTCAGATGCGCAAGAACACGCACTAAGCAACGCATCAAAAGCAATCAACAAAAAGCAGCTTCGGCTGCTTTTTTGTTGCCTGGGCGATATACTTCGCCATCCTCAAAAAGCCACTGATATGAACGCCTTGAACATCGTCATCCTCGCTGCCGGCAAAGGCACACGCATGTACTCCGACAAGCCCAAAGTGTTGCATGCACTCGCGGGGAAGCTGTTGGTGCAACATGTGTTGGATAGAGCGGTCGAGCTGAATCCCAAACAGATTTGCGTAGTGTACGGACACGGTGGTGACGCAGTACCACAGGCGATGGCTAGTTACGGTGCGCAGTTCGTCATTCAAGAACCTCAACTTGGCACTGGCCATGCGGTGCAACAAGCGATGCCGCATCTTGCAGACGATAGCCGCACGCTGGTGTTATACGGGGATGTACCGCTGACCCAACATGAGACATTGCATCAGATGCAACAAGCGGGTGAGGGGTTGGTATTGCTCACTGTCAACTTGGAAACTATGGCCGCATCGTGCGTGATTCACAAGGCGCAGTTCAGTGCATCGTCGAAGAAAAAGATGCGAATGACGAGCAACGAAAAATCAAGGAAGTGAATACCGGCATCCTGATCGCGCCGACTAAGAAGTTGCGCGAGTGGTTGAGCAAGTTAGGTAACAACAACGCTCAGGGTGAGTTCTACCTCACCGACATCGTGGCAATGGCCGTTGCGGATGGCATTCCTGTGAGCACAGCACAACCTGCGCAGCGCTGGGAAGTTGAAGGTATCAATAACAAATCACAACTCGCCACGTTAGAGCGCGTGTGGCAACAAACGGTAGCGGGTAAATTGATGGCGCAAGGCGTCACCTTGGCTGACCCAGCCCGCTTGGACGTACGCGGGAATCTGACCTGTGGACGCGACGTCGAGATCGACGTCGGTTGCATCTTCGAAGGTAATGTAACTTTAGGCGACAAAGTGAAAGTAGGGGCTTACAGCATCCTGCGCGACGCCAGTATCGAACACGGAACACAGATCGCAGCTTACAGCCACATTGATAGTAGCGAAGTGGGGGCTAACTGCCACATCGGACCATATGCACGTTTGCGTCCCGGAACGAAACTAGCCGAAGATGCTCACATCGGTAACTTTGTCGAGATCAAAAATAGCGAGATCGGCAAAGGCAGCAAAGCCAACCATCTAAGTTATATCGGGGACAGCACGGTGGGCAGTCGCGTCAATATCGGTGCAGGTACTATCACCTGTAATTACGATGGCGCGAACAAATTCCGCACCATCATCGAAGACGATGCTTTCATCGGTTCGGACACGCAGCTGGTCGCTCCTGTCCGTGTGGGCAAAGGCGCGACCATCGGCGCGGGTTCGACCATCACCAAAGATGCTCCCGATAACGAACTGACTTTGTCGCGTAGCAAGCAGATAACCATCAACGGGTGGAAACGCCCGCAGAAAGTGAAGAAATAATATGTGCGGAATCGTAGGCGCTGTCGCCAAAAGAAACATCGTCTCCATGCTGGTGAATGGATTGTTGCGCTTGGAATACCGAGGATATGACTCGGCTGGCCTGGTCGTGGTGCACGATGCCAAACTAGAACGTGTTCGCAGTGCAGGCCGTGTAGCAGAGCTAGCGACAAAGAGCGCTAACACCTATGGTGAGTTAGGGATCGCTCACACGCGCTGGGCGACACACGGAGTGCCAAGTGAACGCAACGCTCACCCACACATGAGCCGTGATCTTATTGCCGTGGTACACAACGGCATCATCGAAAATTACGAAGAACTGCGTACAGAACTGACTGCACAAGGTTACGAGTTCACCTCGGATACCGACACCGAAGTGATCGCTCACCTGATACACAGTCACTACGCCCAAGGTAGCCTGTTAGTCGCCACTCAGATGGCGTTGTCGCAGTTAGTCGGTGCCTACGCTATTGGTGTCGTAGCGGCTGATAACCCGCATCAACTCATCGCCGCACGCAAGGGGAGCCCGCTGTTGTTGGGTGTTGGTGTAGGTGAGCACTTCGTCGCATCAGATATGTCAGCCCTTCTGCAAGTCACCAAGAACGTGGTGTATCTGGAAGAAGGCGATGTGGTCGAGGTGAACTTGGCGAACTACCGCATCTTCGATCAACAAGGAAATGCGGTGCAACGAGCTGTGCATGTGAGTGAATTGGACAACGATAGCGTCGAGCTGGGTGAGTACCAACACTACATGCAGAAAGAGATCCACGAACAACCCCAAGCACTGGCGAACACCTTGGAGTCGGTATGTAACAGCCAATCATTGGTGCCCGGCATCTTCGGTGCGGAAGCCAACACCATCTTCCCGCAGGTCGAAAGCATCCTCATCCTTGCCTGCGGCACCAGCAATCACTCAGGTCAAGTCGCCAAATATTGGCTGGAAGAGATCGCAGGCATCCCGTGCAACGTAGAAATCGCGAGCGAATATCGCTACCGCGTCAGCGTACCCAACCCAAAGATCTTGGTCG
Source organism: Gallionellaceae bacterium (assembly GCA_006218055.1). GTDB lineage: Bacteria > Pseudomonadota > Gammaproteobacteria > Burkholderiales > Gallionellaceae > Sideroxyarcus. The sequence continues at coordinate 48,819 of VBWD01000003.1, read as the reverse complement.
TCACCATCTCGCAATCTGGAGAAACGGCAGACACGCTGGCTGCACTCATCCACGCAAAAGCAACAGGCCATGCTTTCACATTGGCCATCTGCAACGTGCCTGAGAGCGCCATCATCCGCCAGTCCAAACTGCGACTGCTGACCCGTGCAGGTCCTGAGATCGGCGTGGCTTCGACCAAAGCCTTTACTACCCAACTCGCCGCCCTGTTCCTGCTGACCTTGGTCATGGCAAAACTGCGCGGTCGTCTGAATGCAGACCGCGAACAACAGTTCTTGCATGAGTTGCGCCATCTGCCGGCGGCGGTGCAAAAGGTATTGGCACTGGAGCCGAAGATCGCCGAAATGGCCAAGCACTTTGCCAACAAGCACCACGCCCTGTTCTTGGGACGTGGCATGCACTTCCCGATCGCGGCCGAAGGCGCGTTGAAGCTCAAAGAGATCTCCTACATCCACGCAGAAGCCTATCCTGCGGGTGAACTGAAGCACGGCCCGCTGGCTCTGGTAGATGCTGATATGCCTGTGGTATCGGTCGCGCCGAACGACACGCTGTTGGAAAAACTGAAGTCGAACCTGCAAGAAGTCAAAGCACGCGGTGGAGAGTTGTTCGTCTTTGCCGATGCCCAGACCCACATCAAAGAGTCCGACGGCGTCCACATCCTGCAAATGCCCGAACACGCGGGCTTTTTGAGTCCTATTCTGCACACTATCCCTTTACAGCTGCTGGCATATTACGTAGCACTGGAAAAGGGAACGGATGTGGACAAGCCAAGAAACCTCGCGAAATCCGTCACGGTGGAATAACGACGATTTGTGAACGCGAGGTTTCTTGGCTTGCGGTGAAGACTAACCTGCGTAGCAGGTTAAGCCCGAAAGGGCGGTCGAAACCACAAACCGCGCATACAGGCAGCACTACACGGTGAGCGATCATGGTGATAGCGTCTGAGATGCTTGGTTCCAACACCCGTCCCCACTTATGTGGAGACGTACCAACATGGCGGTCATCGCCGTATTCAATCAAAAAGGTGGAGTAGGAAAGACCACGACCTGTCTGAATCTGACAGCGGCATTGTCTTTGGCTCAACGCAGCCCAATCGCCATCGACATGGATCCGCAGGGGCACCTGAGCCTTGCGTCAGGCCTCAAGCATGGCACCTCACAAGCGAAGAGCATCGTGTCTTTCTTCAAGGAACACACACCGCTCGCCAAGTTGATCTATGAGACCCCGGCTGGCTGGCAACTCATTCCCGCCACGCTCGAACTTTCAAAGATAGATGCCCTATACGGTAGCGACCCACAAGCCGCCAAGATGTTGAAGCAGGGCTTGAGTGAAGAGCTGTCGCTCACAGGCGCCCCCATCCTTATCGACTGCTGCCCGATGCTAGGTGTATTGACTCTCAATGCGCTACTCGCAGCAGACAAAGTGCTCATTCCCGTTTCCGCAGACTACCTTTCACAACATGGCGTACATCGTTTGGATAGCGCACTGAATGTGCTGGAGAAGAAGTTACAACGTAAATTCGAACGCCGCATCGTCGTCACCCGTTTCGATTCACGGCGCAAGTTGTCTTTCGACATCTATGACCAACTAAGAGAGAGATACGGTAGCCTGTTGTGTAAGACGCGTATCGGTGAGACGGTCGCCTTGGCAACGAGCCCGATGCACGGTTTGGATGTGTTCGCATACGCACCCAATAGTCCTGGTGCGGCAGACTACAAGGCGCTAGCGAAGGAACTGATGGACAGCGGATTTATTTAGAGCAGATGGACGTAAGCGGCTAGGCCCAGTGTGGCCGCCAACAAGAGCGCAATGACCGATAACCAGGCATTGCGTTTTTTTTGTTCTGCCAACATCGCAAGCAACAGCGGTGCGGCTTGCGCGGCAACATCATCCTTCAAGCGCTGATGCAGCAAACGAGGGAGTTGAGGGAGTAGCGATGCGTAACGGGGAGCTTCCGCGCGCAAGGTCTTGATGAAACCGCGCCAGCCTACTTGCTCACTCATCCAACGTTCCAACCAAGGCTTCGCGGTCTTCCACAGATCAAGTTCAGGATTGAGCTGCAATCCTAGCCCTTCGATGTTCAGTAGTGTCTTTTGCAACAACACCAATTGCGGTTGGATCTCGATGCCGAAACGACGCGAGGTTTGGAACAAGCGCAACAACACTTTGCCGAACGAGACATCGCGCAAAGGTTTGTCGAAGATAGGTTCGCACACGGAACGGATCGCTGCTTCAAATTCATCCACGCGAGTATCCGCCGGGGCCCAACCCGACTCGATGTGCAGCTCGGCCACTCGCTTGTAATCGCGATTGAAGAAGGCTATGAAGTTATGTGCGAGGTAGTTCTTATCGTTGTCGGTGAGCGTGCCCATGATGCCGAAATCAAGTGCCACATACCGCCCATCGAGTGCCACCAAGATGTTGCCGGGGTGCATGTCGGCATGGAAGAAACCGTCGCGGAACACCTGCGTGTAGAAGATCTCTACACCGTCGCTGGCTAACTTCGACAAGTTGATCCCCGCTTCGCGCAACGCACCGATCTGACTGATGGGGATGCCGTGCATCCGCTCCATCACCATCACCTGTTCGGAACACCAATCCCAATGCACCTCAGGGACAAGCAACAATTTCGCGTCAGAGAAGTTGCGACGTAGTTGGCTGGCGTTCGCCGCCTCGCGCATCAAGTCCAACTCGTCATGCAGATATTTCTCGAACTCAGCGACGACCAACTTCGGCTTCAAGCGTTTGCCGTCAGACCACCAACGTTCGATCAACCCCGCGCAGATCTGCAACAAGGCGATGTCGTGATCGATCGTGTGTTTGATGCCGGGGCGCAATATCTTCACCGCCACTTCATGTCCGTTCGGCAATACAGCGAAATGCACTTGTGCGACCGATGCGCTGGCGATGGGCGTCTCGTCGAAGCTAGTGAACACTTCGCTCAGGCGCTTGCCGTAAGCCGTTTCTAGCAAGGAGACAGCTTGTGCAGAAGGGAAGGGCGGTACTTGGTCTTGCAGCTTCGCCAACTCATCGGCGATGTCGGTAGGGATCAGGTCGCGGCGTGTGGAAAGTAACTGGCCGAACTTGACGAAGATGGGACCCAGCGCTTCCAGAGCCAGACGCAGACGCTCCGCACGGGGGCGCGACACATCGCGGAAGAACAGCAGCCAATTGAGCGGTCGCAATATCCAACTCGTGCGCTCGTGTGCCAATAGGAACTCGTCTAGGCCGAAGCGCAGGACGATGAAGATGATCTTGAGTAAGCGAAAGAAGCGCATTGCTAACGAGCTCAAATAAAAAGGGCACAGCGAAGTCGCTGTGCCCTCTAGTTTACTTGAGTTTCAACTTAAACCTGCTGGATTCCAGACAACAGCCAAACCGCCTTGTCGTCCTTCAAGTCTTTCTGCACATGCCAGATCTCGTCGAAGTTCTCAGGTGCACCGTTGTTCTCACGGATCTGACCTGTCATGCGTACGCTAGCGGTCGCGATGTCGTTCTCAGTCACCACTTCCAACAGGCTCGCATTCACGAAGCCCACGTCGGTCTTCTGCGCTGCATCGCCGCGCTCTTGCATCTGCATCGAGATCTCGGCGTACATCTCAGGCGTGGTGTATTCGCGGATATCGTTCAAATCCTTGCGGTCGTTCGCTGCTTGCAGGCGGATGAAGGTCGTCTTCGCGCCGCGCAAGAAGCTATCCACAGGGAAATCGGCAGGGATGTTCGCCGCAGCCACAGGCGCCGTTGGTGCGGCACTACCGCCACTCACAACAGGTTGAGCGGGGGCTTGATAACCTGCATTACTAGGTGCAGAGCCTGCGTATTGCATCGCAGGTTGCTGCTTCTTGCGGAACATGGAGATAAGGAAGAACACCGCGATCGCGCCTGCGATGATCATCAGCAACATACCCATGCCTTCACCCAAACCGAAGTGCGAGAACAATGCCGCCAAGCCCAGACCGGCAGCGATACCTGCCAATGGGCCCAGCCATTTGTTTGGTTGCTTGGCTGCCGCCGCACCCGCTGCTGCAGGGGCCGCTTGTTGAGCAGGCGCAGCATCCGCCTTTTGCGGTGGCGCGCTCATGCTGCGTTGTTTGCCGATGCTGCCGCCACCACCGAAGCGCTTGGCTTCCGCGTTAGCTGCGAGCAAAGAAAGACTGGCCAGAACGATGGTCAAGAAAATGGCGAAACGTTTCATCGGATTCCTCTAGGTATAAAAATAAACTAAATAATATTCATCTCCACATCCCCTCCCCCATGCAGGGGGAGGGTTAGGGAGGGGGTAGAAACGCTGATGTTTTAGAACTCTACCCCCATCCCAGCCTTCCCCCTGCATGGGGGAAGGAGTGATTGGTTACGGTTGAACTACTTTTACATCTGACACGAAATACGCGGTGTCACCAAAACAGCTAGTGGGTACACCTTTGTGTTCTGCATACACCAACGCCACGCGTTGGCCCACGAGCTTGTTGATCTTGTCTGCTACGGCATCCTCACGCACGGTGAACAAGAACTTCTCAGGCGCCGCACCCGGCAAAGCCACCAGCGAAAGCTCACCTTCCCAAGTCTTGCACAGCCAGCCCTTCTTCGACAGTTTCTGCATGAAACCCGCGCGCTCCCCCTCCGAATAGTTCCACGTCAACGCCACCCATGTATAGGCGGCGAACACAGCCGCAACGATGGTAACGAGCGCGAGGGGGATGGTGACAACGGCTTTAGGCAAAGGCATCAAAACTTTCCTGAAATGAGCGATAGACAACGGTGCGGATTATAACGGACGCACCACTCAATATGGGGCGTCACTCTCAAAGTACAAGGGCTCTGCAGTGATAGGGTGATTGAACGCCAAACGCGTCGCATGCAACATCAAGCGCTCCGCACTGCGTCCATCGTACAAAGTATCGCCTATGATGGGATGGCCGATACTGGCAAGGTGCAGGCGTAGCTGATGCGTGCGTCCGGTGATGGGTTCCAACTCGACACGGGAATCACCACCCTCGATGCCCAGCAAACGATAGCGCGTGAGCGAGGGCTTACCTGACTCGTGGTCCACCTTGCTCTTAGGGCGGTTCGGCCAATCCACGATGAGCGGCAGATCGATCTCGCCAACCTCGTTCTCAAGCGCACCCTCCACCAGGGCCACGTAACGCTTCGTCACTTCCCGCTCCCGAAACATGCGCGACAACTCGCGTTGCATCGCCTCGCCCCGCGCAAACACCATCAAGCCCGAAGTCGCCATATCGAGACGATGAACGACTAGGGCATCGGGAAATACGTGTTGGATGCGGGCGGATAGACAATCCTGTTTATCCTCACCGCGCCCCGGCACGGACAGCAGGCCAGCGGGTTTATGGACGATGAGTAAGTGCGCGTCTTGGAAAAGGATGTCGTCGGGCATTACAGATTGTGGTGGAAAAGACTTTGGGGACTAACGTAAAGTTAGGCAATTTGCTCATTTAATGTAGGCTCGTGAGAGGCACGGTGTGATACTCGCGGCCGTACAGTTAGGCTGCAACACTATTTTCTCTTTCCCGTTCCGGGGCCACCTCCACCAGAAACAATTTGTTTCCAGTGAATAGACTCTGAGGCGGGCTGCGCTGATTGATTAATCATTTGTCTCAAGTCTGAAACATCATCATTAGAAAGTGTAGTTGCTCGGGTCACGAGAATATCAAGCGCCTCATTCATACCAATTGATTGCCCCTGTGCAATAGCAAAAAGGCGCATCCAAAGTTTTTGAAGCCTAAAGAGACGTTTAGGATTGTCTGTGTTATGCATATCGGTTTGCATGCTAAGCCTCCATGTCTGCCCAACGTAAAAGTCACCGGCGCTGCGCAGCTTTATCGCGCAGCGTCCGTGTGGACTGCCATGTTAGATCGTTCTTCGTCCACCTCACGGATAACGGTTACTCTAGAAAGATTCTCATCGTGGACGTCAATCAGGTCGCCTTCTTGTGTGCCGCGAAGCATCTGACTGACATAGTAAGGTGGTTCGTCAAGCAACAATTGTGAGTCTTGGTCTAGATACCCTCTCGCCCGCAAAAATCCATGTGCTCGAGCGGGAAGATCTCCTTGAGCGTAGCCTTGGCAACAAAATATGCAGTGCAATGGATTTAGATGTTTTGCAACGCTTTTCAGTGAGTCATCTTTCGCAGCCTTCAGTGTTTGCACGCTTGTGACAGACATGATGCTTGCGCCAAAGAGTCTCGAATTCCGCTTTATTGTTCCACAAGGCCAATGGATTTTCCCTGCCTCCGCACTGCGCCAATATGAATAGAGACAGTACAGCGGAGTGGCTTTGTGTTTCTTGGCATCTGTGATCAATTGATCTATTTGGAATGTACCGTCTTTCCGTTTGTAGTGAAGCTGGGCATATCGCTTGCCGTCGATAGAGATGACTTTCGCCTGTACTCGAAGGCCGATCCATTTTTTGGATGGCCCAGTGAACCAAAGTTCCCAGTCGGCTCCGGTTACCTTTTCCTTCGGGCGGGTAAAGGAGTCAATGAAGTAAGTGCCTTTAGATGCCTTCTTGAGTTCGAGCACGAAGAAGTCGGTGATGGACTCTTCACCAATCTTTGAGTCATGCAAGCGAGCACTTCTGAGTGCATTCCAAATCCAACCCGACTTCTTCTGTGAAATTTCGCAAAGTGTCATTGGTAAGTACCGATCTAACGTGAGGTATACACCGAAATTGGTGTATATCCTGAAAACCAATTATTAAAATCCACATCAACTCACCTCCGCAATCACCGGCGTGTGATCCGATGGCCGTTCCAACTTACGCGGTGCCTTGTCGATGACGCATCCGCTGCATTGCAACCCATCGCTGATGAGGATGTGGTCGATGCGCATGCCTAGGTTGCGGCGGAAACCCATCATGCGGTAATCCCACCATGAGTAATTCTTCTCGGCTTGATCAAAGAGGCGGAAGGAGTCGCGGAGTCCTAGCGCCACCAAACCTTTGAAGGCATCGCGCTCGGGTTCACTCACCAGCACATTGCCTTGCCATGCCACAGGGTCGTGGCAGTCGCGGTCTTCCGGAGCGATGTTGTAATCGCCCAGCAGCGCCAGCTTGGGATATTTCGCCAATTCTTCTTTCAGCCACAGCTCCAGCGCGGCCAGCCATTTGAGTTTGTATTGGTACTTGTCCGAATCGAGGCTCTGCCCGTTGGGGATATACACGCACACGATGCGCACGCCGTTGATGGTGGCGGCGATGACGCGTTTCTGTTCGTCCTCAAAATTGGGGATGCCGAACTGCACATTGCTGATGGCATCGCGACTCAGGATGGCGACGCCGTTGTAGGTCTTCTGTCCAATGAACGCGACCTGATAACCCGCCGCTTCGATCTCTGCCAGCGGGAAATTCTTATCTTCGGTCTTGGTCTCTTGCAGACACACCACGTCGATAGGATTCGCCGTCAACCAATCCAACAGATGCGGCAAGCGCACCTTGAGGGAGTTCACGTTCCAAGTAGCAATTTTCATTTTTGAATACTCAGGCTGATTTCAACGCAAGCACGATTCTGTTCGAGCAGGGCTTGTTCGATTTCTTCATGGTGATCGAGAAGAATGTTGAGGACAACCGACTTTGAATGATTTGGTATCTTCAACCAAACGACTTGTGGTGGATGGCCTGAGACGAGCGAGCGTTCTTGAAAATCCGAATCACGACTGACGATAACGAAGTTATTTGTTTTTGCGTACTGCCAAATCTCGCTATCACTTGCACCTTCCAATCCCAACAAGGCGACTTGTGAGGAATCGGGGAAGGCTGTCTGTAAGAAAGGGACGATACGCCTCGACAGATTTTCGTCGAGTAGCAATTTCATTACACCGCCACGGTGTAGAGATTGTGTTCGCGGTCTGCTGCGAAGGCGAGGCAGGCGCGAATATCGGCAGTTTCCAGTTCGGGGAAATCTTCAATGATGTTCGCCTCGCTCATACCCTCGGCCAACATATCCAATACGTCATACACGCTGATACGCAAATTGCGGATGCAAGGACGTCCGCCGCGTTTGTTCGAGTCGAGTGTGATGCGTGGTTGAGTCATGTTTCACCGCCTTGTTGATGGGATAAAGGGCGAGGCTTTGATGCTGTGCGGAGACTATATCGAATTAGGGGGGATTACTCAACTGAGGCTAGGCCGGCTTTATCGTGTAACGGGTTTGGCGCGATACGGCGCGGTCTTGGGATAGCCCGCGAAGTCGAGTTCTTTATGCCACTGCTCGGCGAGGAAGCCTTTGACCCAAGTCTTACCTAGCAACATCGCGGGCGCTTGGTCGGTGCCAGAGGCTTTGCGGTATTCGTCCAAGTCTTCTGGGGTGACCAGATTCTTTTCAGTGAAGGGGATGCCGCGAGTCATCAACAATGCTTTTGCTTCAGTGCATGGCGCGCCGCATTTTTCGAATACATAGAGCGTCACTGGAAAGAACTGTTTCGCCTTTTGCGTCTCGTAGGACAGGCTTTCTTCAGGAACAGGTGCATTGCCCAGCTTGAGTTGCTCGGCATCCGCGTCATACTTGTCGCTGTATTGCACACGACCGTTGTTGTCTATGTAACGGTAGAGTTCACCCGCATGAGCGGTTGAAAGGAACACCAATGCGTATACGATCAGCAGCGGTCTCATAGCTAACTCCTTAGGCTTCGATGAGCCCATTATGCCGCAACAGCGCGTGCGTCGATGGAAGGGGCGCGGCCACGGAAGGCGGTGAACGATTCCATCGCGGGGCGCGCGCCACCCATCGCCAGCACCTCGGCGCGGAAGCGCGCGCCGATCTCAGGGTTGAGCACGCCGTGCTCTTCGAACAAGCTGTACGCATCCGCCGACAACACCTCCGCCCATTTGTAGCTGTAATAGCCAGCGGAATATCCGCCGGAGAAGATGTGCGAGAAGCTCTGCGGGAAGCGATTGAACTCGGGCGGGATGAGCACGGCCACTTCGGCGCGCACTTCATCCAGAAGTTGCAGAATGGTTTTGCCCTGACCGACATTGAAGTTGCTGTGCATCAGCATGTCAAACACAGCGAACTCGATCTGGCGCAGCGTGGCTAGCCCGCTCTGGAAGTTCTTCGCGGCCAACATCTTGTCGAACAAGGCGCGTGGCAATTTCTCGTTAGTGTCTGCGTGGCGAGTCATGCCTTGCAGCACATCCCACTCCCAGCAGAAGTTCTCCATGAACTGGCTGGGCAACTCGACCGCATCCCACTCCACCCCGTTGATACCAGATACGCCAAGGTCTTCCACCTCGGTAAGCAGGTGATGCAAGCCGTGACCGAACTCGTGGAACAGAGTCTGCACTTCGTCGTGGGTGAACACCGCAGGTTTGCCGCCGACGGGTGCGGAGAAGTTACAGTTGAGGTAGGCGACGGGAGTTTGAATACCTTTTTCCAAACGACGGCGCGTGATGACATCATCCATCCATGCGCCACCGCGTTTGCTGTTGCGCGCGTAGAGGTCGAGGTAGAACTGGCCCACCAGTTTGTCTTGTGCATCGCGGATGTCGAAGAAACGCACGGTCTCGTGCCACTTCGGCGCTTGTGCCGCTTTGATCTGCAAGCCGAACAAAGTCTCCACCAGCTTGAATAAACCCGCCATCACTGCATCTTCTGGGAAGTATTGCTTCACTTCCTGTTCAGAGAAAGCGTAGCGCTGCTCGCGCAGTTTCTCGCTGGCGTAGGCTACGTCCCATGAGCGCATATCGTTGATGTCGAGTTTCGTCTTGGCGAACTCACGCAGTTCGACCAAGTCTTTTTCCGCGAAAGGCCGCGCACGTTGTGCCAGTTCACGCATGAAGTCCACCACCTGTTGCGGTGTCTCCGCCATTTTGGCGGCGAGAGAGAGTTCGCCAAAATTGGCAAAGCCGAGCAATTGCGCTTCCTCGGCTCGCAGCGCGACGATCTCATCCATCAAGGGCGTGTTGTCCAATTCAGGCTTGCCGAACTCGGAAGCGCGCGTGGCATAAGCGCGGTAGATCTTCTCGCGCAGATCTCGGTTGTCAGCGAACTGCATCACAGGCAAATAAGATGGTGCTTTGAGTGTGAACATCCAGCCCGTCTTCTCAGCGGCCTGCGCTGCTTCGCGCGCGGTCTGCAACACATCTTCCGGCAGTCCATTCAGCTCGCCGCGATTCTCGATGAGCAAAGTGTATTCATTCGTAGCATCGAGGATGTTGTCGGAGAAGCGTGAGGACAACTCGGATTGACGTTCCTGTACCGCGAGGTAGCGCGCCTTCTTGTTATCGGGCAACTCAGCACCGCCCAAACGGAAATCGCGCAGTTCGTTCTCGATGATCTTCTTACGTGCCGCGCTCAATCCAGCGAACTCGGCGCTACTGCGTAGCGCTTTGAATTTTTGGAACAGCGCGAGGTTCTGCCCCAGCTCGGCGTAGTAGGCCGTGATCTTAGGCAAGGTCGAGTTGTAAGCATCGCGCAACTCGGGCGAATTCATCACCGCGTTCAAATGGCCAACGGGGCCCCATGCGCGACCCAGATGTTCGTTCGCATCCTCCATGGGGCGCACGAAGCTATCCCATGTGGGCAGCGAATCATCTGCCAGCAAGCGCGTGATGAGCGCACGGTTCTCATCGAGCAACTGCTCGATGGCCGGTGCGACATGTTCGGGTTTGATCTCTGCGAAACGGGGGAGACCGGAAAAATCCAGCAGGGGATTAGCAGATTGAGTGTGTGTGGTCATCTTTTTGATTTCAAATTAACTGGCTGGATTTCGGTGCAGACTAACCTGCTTGCAGGTTACGTCGGAGCCAAAATCGAGTAGTGGGTTCATAGCATCCTGAAAATACGAAGCGCCCTCGAGTGAGGGCGCAGTTAAATCGAACTATTGTTGAAATACCAGTTGACCATCGAGCAAGGTGTAACGCACGCGACCTTGCATCTCGTAGCCATTGAACGGTGTGTTCTTACCTTGGCTCTTGAGAGCGGCAGGCTCTACCTTCCAAGCGGCTTTGGGATCGAACACGCATAGGTCGGCATGAGCGCCGATGCTCAGGTGACCCATCTTCACGCCCAGCAATTGAGCTGGGTTGATGGTGATACGAGCGAGTGCATCCAGCAACGGGATCTTGTCTTGCTCGGCCCATTTCAGCACCAGCGGCAGCAACAGTTCCAAACCCGTCGCGCCATCTTCCGCTTCGGCGAAAGGCATCTGCTTGGCATCTTCATCCACGGGCGAGTGGTTGGAGCAGATGGCGTCGATGGTGCCGTCGCGCAATCCGGCACGTAGTGCATCGCGGTCACGCAGGCTGCGCAGTGGCGGCACAAGATGACAGTTGGAATCGAAGTAGCCGATGTCCATCTCGGTGAGGTGCACGTGGTTCATGGAAACGTCGCAGGTCACTTTCAACCCCTCACGCTTCGCAGCGCGGATCATCTCGACACCTGCTCCGCTTGAGACGCGGCAGATATGTAGCGTCACACCGGTCTCGCGTGCGAGTTGCAGCGCGGTGGACAAGGCGACGGTCTCCGCGACGACAGGGATAGGTGGCAACCCCAAGCGCGTGGCGACTTCTCCGTCATGCGCCACACCGTTCTTGGCGAGGAAGCTGTCTTGCGGACGCAACCACACGCGGTAGCCAAAAGTGGCGGCGTACTGCATGGCGCGCATCAATACGCGTGTATCGGTGAGCGGCACATCGGCTTGGCTGAAGGCTTTGCAACCCGCTTCGGTCAGCTCGATCATTTCGGTGAGTTCCGCGCCCTTCAATCCATAGGTGAGTGCACCTTGTGGGAACACGCGGCACTGGTTGAGATTGCGCGCACGATGCTTGAGCATCTCCACCAGACCTGGTTCATCTAGCGGGGGATCAGTATCGGGAGGGCAGGATAGCGATGTCACACCGCCCGCGACGGCAGCAGTCATCTCTGATTCCAAGGTCGCACGATATTCGTATCCAGGTTCGCGTAGACGCGCGGCGACATCCGTCAGGCCTGGCATCACGATGAGGCCGCTGGCATCGATCACTTGGTCGGCGACGAAACCTTCCGGTGCTTTACCGATAGCGGCGATGCGACGTGCCGAGATGAACACGTCTTGCTGTGCGTCGAGCTTGTTCTTGGGGTCGATGACGCGACCGTTCTTGATCAGGATATTCATGATTTAGCTCCTGCTAGCGTACTCATCACCGCCATGCGCACCGCGATGCCGAAAGTGACCTGCGGCAGGATGACCGATTGCGCGCCATCAGCCACGCTGGAGTCGATCTCCACGCCGCGATTCATCGGGCCGGGGTGCATCACGATGGCATCACTTTTCGCTACGGCGAGGCGCTCTTGGGTGAGGCCGTAGTACTTGAAGTATTCCTGCGCCGAGGGCAACAACGCGCCCTGCATGCGTTCGTTCTGCAGGCGCAGCATCATTACCACATCCACATCTTTCAAGCCTTGTTCCATGTCGTGATAGACCTGCACACCGAGCTTCTCGACATGGGTCGGCAGCAGCGTCTTGGGAGCGACGACGCGCACTTCCGGCACGCCTAGTGTGGTCAGCGCGTGGATCTGCGAACGTGCCACACGTGAGTGCAACACATCGCCGACGATGGCGACCTTGAGATTGTGGAATTCTTTCTTGTAGTGGCGGATGGTGAACATGTCCAACAGCGCTTGTGTCGGGTGTGCGTGGCGACCGTCACCGGCGTTGATGACATGGATGTCCGGTGCGACATGCTGTGCGATGAGGTGAGCCGCGCCACTGGAAGAGTGGCGCACTACGAACATGTCAGCGTGCATCGCGCACAGGTTGTCCACCGTATCGAGCAGTGTCTCGCCCTTGCTGGTGCTGGATGAGCCGATGTTGAGGTTGACCACGTCGGCGGAGAGTTTCTTCGCTGCGATCTCGAAAGTGGTGCGGGTGCGGGTGCTGTTCTCGAAGAAGATGTTGAACACAGACTTGCCGTGTAGCAACGGGACCTTTTTGATCTCGCTCCCTTCGACGATGTTCACGAAGCCGGCGGCCGTATCGAGGATGTCGCGCAGGATGCGCGCGGGAAGACCTTCGGTGCTCAACAGATGTTGAAGTTCACCGTTCTTGTTTAACTGAGGATTATTCATGCGTAGATTCCTGCGCTGGGTTCATCAAAATACGCTTGCAGTATCTGCTGCGCGGCGTATTGGTCGATAAGTGATTTTTGCTTGCGGCCATGGATTCCCTCATCGTCTAACGCACTGCTTGCGGCGGCGGAAGTATAACGTTCATCGACCAGAATCGTGGGCAAATCGAAGCGCCCTTTGAGGCGGTTGGCGAAGCGGCGACAGAGTGCGGTCATCTCGTGCGGCGTGCCATCATCGTTGCAGGGCAGGCCTACCACCAACGCGACGGGTTGCCATTCTTTGAGCAGGGCGGCGATGGAGGAGAAACGTACATCGGTCTTCTCATCGTTGATGGTGGAGAGCGGGCGTGCTGTGCTGGAGATGCTGTTGCCAACGGCGATGCCGATGCGTTTGGTGCCGAAATCGAATGCGAGGAAAGTGCCGGAGAGGATCGAGGAAGCCTGCCCGTCAGGCATGTCCGGCCTCTTCGGAAAGAGAAGCGAAATCGACGCCGAGCAAGGCCATCGCTGCGACCAGTTTTTCTTCTGCCGGCAGATCGAACAAGATGTGTTCGGTGGCGGGCACGCTCAACCAGGCATTGGCTGCCAGCTCTTGTTCCAGTTGCCCTTCAGACCAACCCGCATAGCCAAGGGTGATGAGCAGGTTGCTGGGGCCTGTACCTTCGCCCACCGCCTGCAGGATGTCTTTGGAAGTGGTGAGCTCGACCTTGTCGTTCACCTTCAAGGTCGATTGCCATTTGCCGCCCGCGTTGTGCAGGACAAAGCCGCGGTCGGTCTGTACCGGACCGCCGAAATGTACGGGCATGTCTTCCAGTTCAGGTTGGGTGAGGGGCATGTTGATCTGTGCGAACAGCTCGCTCAGATTGAGGCTGATGGGGCGATTCACCACGATACCCATCGCACCCTCGTCATTGTGTTCGCACACATAAGTGAGCGACTTGGCGAAGAAGGGATCGGTCATCGCCGGCATGGCGATCAGGAAGTGGTTGGTGAGGTTCATACTGGACATGCCGCCATTGTAGCTTTTTGAGCTTCCCCCCACAATTCAGCCATGACTAAGACATATCACGTATCGCTGTGTTGGTTTCGTCGCGACCTGCGTCTACACGACCATGCCGCGCTTTTTCACGCATTGAAGAACAGCGCAGCGGTGCATTGCGTGTTCGTGTTCGACACCGACATCTTGGATGCCTTGCCCAACAAGGCGGACCGTCGCGTGGAGTTCATCTGGCGCAGCGTGCAGGAGTTGAAGGCTGAACTGGAGAAGCTGGGCAGCACCTTGCAGGTATTACATGGCAGTGCACGCGAACTCGTCCCAAAGTTGGCGAAACAACTCAACGTAGGGGCTGTGTATTGCAATCATGACTACGAGCCGGATGCTATTCAGCGCGATGCGTTCGTTGCAGCTGAACTTGGTAAAAACGACATCGGGATGCACGACTTCAAAGACCAAGTCATCTTTGAACGTGACGAGATATTGAATGGATCGGGCAAGCCGTTCGCTGTGTTCACGCCTTACAAGAACGCGTGGTTGAAGAAGCTAGACGATTTCTATCTGCGTGCTTATCCGGTGGAGACGTATCTTGAGGCGTTGCTAAAGTGCGCACCAACACCATTGCCTAGTCTGGAATCATTGGATTTCAAGCTGACCAATCTGGGTGAGATGGCCTTGCCCTGTGGCATGTCGGGGGCAAGTAAGTTGTTCCAAGATTTTCAGCAGCGCATAGACGAGTATCACGCGCGCCGCGATTTCCCCTCAGTGAAGGGCGTGTCCTACCTTTCAACACACCTACGTTTCGGCACGATCTCTATCAGGGCGTTGGCGAGCTATGCGCATCACGTGGGTGGGCAGGGTGCGCAAACGTGGTTGTCTGAACTCATCTGGCGTGAGTTCTACCAGATGCTGCTGCACCACCATCCGCAGATAGTGAATCATGCGTACAAACCGCAATTCGACGCGCTGGCGTGGCTGAATGACAAAGGCAAATTCGCGGCGTGGTGTGAGGGGCGAACAGGTTATCCGCTGGTGGATGCGGGGATGCGCCAGCTCAATCAGACAGGCTTTATGCACAACCGCCTGCGCATGGTGACCGCATCATTTTTAACCAAAGATTTGCAGATCGATTGGCGCTGGGGCGAACGCTACTTCGCCGAGCATCTGCTGGACTACGATCTGTCGGCGAACAATGGTGGCTGGCAATGGTCTGCCTCGACAGGGTGCGACGCGCAACCGTGGTTCCGTATCTTCAATCAGGTCACACAATCAGAACGCTTCGATCCAACGGGAAAATTCATCCGCCGCTATGTGCCCGAGTTGAAGAATTGCCCTGACAAATCCATTCATGCGCCATGGACGTTAGCGAACAGTGAGCAACAAAGCTGTGGCGTGGTAATTGGAAGAGATTATCCAGCGCCTATCGTCGATCACGCGTTGGCGCGGGCGAAGACGCTAGAGATGTTCAAGCTGGCAACTACTTAAGGGCGCTTCTATAAAATCCAAATTTGCGAGCATCCGCTTCGCGGATTGCCTGCTTACCCCACTTCGTCGCAATACTGCGTTGCTCACAAAAAACCGCTCCTTACATATTACTTATATGCTGCGTCGCAATTTTTTGTTCGCGCCTTGTCTTGCTTAGAACTTTGAATTTCTAGAAGTGCCCTCACCCCATCTCTGGGACAGAGACGAAGCGCGCGATGTGTTGCAACAATTCATCTTCTTGGAAAGGCTTGCCTAGGTACTCGTAACATCACGTGCGGCGAGATCTCGGTCAGTTGTTCCAGCGCATCCACACCATCCTTGGCAGTGACAACCAAGTAGCCGGAGCGCTCAAGCAAGCGGGTGGTGATCTTGCGTACGGTGAGCGAGTCATCGACCACCATCACGAGCGGTTTGACGTGGACGGCTTCCACGGTGACCGCCTTGGCAATCTTGCGGACCACCGCGATGCGTTGCGTGAAGGCGACCGGGTTGATGATGAGGATGACCGCACCACTGGCGGAGACGGTTGCGCCCGCGATGCCAGGCAGGCGGGCTAGCTGTGGCCCGATGTTCTTCACCACGACTTCCTGATTGCCCAACAATGCATCCACATGTAGTGCGATACGATGCTCACCACTGCGTAGCAACAACACGGGGTTGTGTGGTTGACTGATGAGTTCGGCTTGGTCATCGCCGAGCAAGCGTGGTAGGTAGTGCAATGCGTAACGGCGGGCTTGCCAATCGACGAACTGTTGTTTGTAGATGGTATTCAAATCGGCAGGTTTCAACTGCTGTACGTGCTCGACCATGGTCGAAGGGAGCGCATAGATGGATTGACCTGCGCGTACTAGCAGCGTCTTGGTCACGGCCAAAGTCAGTGGCAAGTGGATGCTGAAACGCACGCCTTGTCCTAGCTCGGAAGTGATGTCGACACGGCCGCCCAATGCAGAGATCTCGCTACGCACCACGTCCAAACCAACACCGCGACCGGAAATCTCGGTCACTTCCTTCGCAGTCGAGAGCCCGGCAGTAAAGATGAGTTGCATCACCTGTTCGTCACTTATAACTTCGCCAGCAGTGATGAGTCCATTTTCGAGGGACTTCTGACGTATGCGCGGAATGTTTAAGCCGGCGCCGTCATCGCTGAAATCGAACACGACTTCGTTACTTTCCTGACGCAAGGAGAGGCGAATCTCGCCGATCGGCGATTTGCTGGTTTGTGCGCGCTGCTCTGCGGTCTCCAGGCCATGGGCGATGGCGTTGCGCAATAAATGTTCGAACGGCGCGGTCATCTTTTCCAGCACGCTACGGTCCAGCTCGATCTCGGTACCAGAGAGCTCCAAGTTGGCACGTTTGCCCAACTCCTTACCGGTCTGGCGCACGATACGATACAGGCGCTCGCTGATGCTCGCGAAGGGCACCATGCGAATAGACATCAGACCTTGCTGCAGGTCGCGATTGAGTTGTGATTGTGAGTTCAAGGCCGCGGATGCCTCATCCAGATTCTTCAGCAGCGCTTGTTGCACGGTCTGCACGTCATGCACGCTTTCGTTCATGAAGCGCGTCAACTCTTGGAAGCGGGTGAAACGGTCGAATTCCAAGGGGTCGAACTCTTGCGCGCTTTCCGGGCTGACCGAGACGCGTGCCTGCATCTGACCTTCGGCTTGTATCTCGATCTCGCGCAATTGCTTGCGTAGCCGGTTCACGCTGTCGGTCAGTTCCTGCACACCATTCTTGAATTCGCGCAACTCGGCTTCCACGCGTGAACGCGCCACGCTGACTTCGCCCGCCTCGTTGACCAAGCGGTCCACGGTGTCGGAACGCACACGCAACAACGCAGCTTGCATGGCACGCTCTGCACCTACTTCCAGCACTGGGGCGGCGATGGGGGTAATGACGGCTTCCGCCACTGCCTGAGAAGTCAGGCCGGCGGGTGAAACTTCTGTCTGAGGATTCTGCAACTCGTCGATGGCATGAGCGATGCGATCGAGATAGTTGTCCATCTCGTTCCACAAGGCTTCATCCAAGGTGTTCTTAGATATCGCCTTGCTCACGCGATCTTCCACACGGTGGGTCAACTCACCCAGACGCATCGCGCCGGCCATACGGGCACTACCTTTGAGTGTATGCAGACTGCGCTGCAGGTTAAGGCCGTGCTGTGCGTCATCCGGTGTCTCGCGCCATGCGCGCAAGGTGCTGCCAATTTGAGGATACAGTTCGTGCGCCTCTTCCAAGAAGATAGGCAACAACTGCTCGTCCACTTCATCGTGTACACCGCGTTCTTTTTTGTCGCCGTGTTGAATTTCAGCCAAAGCTTCTTCAACAACAGGAACCCCTTCTTGTGCTGCGACTTCAAGTATCGGCTCAATAACGACAGATGCCTCAACGACTGTTTCCGTGGGAGGCGTCACGGATTCTATCTCTATCGGTGTTTCTGGCGCTGCAACGACTATATCCTTGTCTGCCAACAGGCGAGCGATCAATTTCCCCTGTTCCTGTGGCTCGGTATGCGCCCTGACGTCAGCACATAGAACATCAAGACGTGTGATGATCTCATTCAGCATGGCTAGCTGTGGGTCATTCACTACACCGGGCTTATCGATACGTACTTCCAGCCATTGCTCCAAGGCGTAAGCGAGCTCGGCGATGGTGGGGAATCCCATGGTGCGATTGACACCCGCCAAGGTATGGGCGGCGCGCATGAAATCGTAGGAAACGATGTGTTTGTCACCCTCGCTCAAGCCACTCAGATGTGCCTTCAAGGAGGTGACATGCTCGGCGGCCTCTTCCGAAGCAATGCGGAACAGAACAGGCGAGATGGTGACGGAGCCGATCTGAACTGGCGCGTCTTCTTGTGGAATCTCTTCCTCTATCGCAGGAGTTGTGGCCTCAGGCACTTCTGGCTGTGGCAGTGCTTTGCCGTTCTCGATGCAGTCTGCAACGGTGAGCAGATGCGATGTGTCGATATGTGCGGTCGTTGCGCCGCTGTTCAGCATGTCTACCCAGTGTTGGAACAGCACCTCGGCATCGCCCACCATGTCCAACATAGCTGGGTTGGCGGAGACGTTGTCAGCCAGCCACTTGTTCATTGCACGCTCGACTGCCCAAGCGACCTCGCCCAGCTCGGTCAGTCCCACCATGCGGCCACTGCCTTTTAGTGTGTGGAAGGCGCGGCGCATGGTCACCCACGGTTCGCGACTGTCCAGATGCAAGCGAGATATCTCAAGGTTGGTGCGCAAGGTCTCCAAGACTTCTTGTGCTTCTTCCAAGAACACTTCCAACAGTTCAGCATCCTCGTCACCCGAACGGATAGAGACTCCGACGGGCACCGCCACTTCGTCGATTTGTATTGATTCCGTACGGGCAGGATCAAGTTTGATCTCAGCTAAGTCTTGCAGGGCGGAGACGAGTGCAACAGGGTCGGGCTTTTGTCCCAACGTTAAGCCGTGAACATATCCGTCCATCATGCTGACCGCTGCAGCGACCGTGCGCATCTCCTTCGCAGAGGGGGTGTCGCCTTGTTGATAGCGCTCGGTGATTTGACGCAAGGTCGCCAATAATTGTTCAGCCGCATCCAAGGACAGGATATGTAGCCCACCCTGCACTTGGCTCAACAGACGATTCACCTGCAGAAGTTCGGCGCGCTTAGAGGCGTTACCGAAGAAGGCATTGAGGCTTTGTTCGATATGTTGCAGATTGCTCTGCATCTCGGTCGCCAGCGGCGCCATGACTTCGCGTTGTTCCATCTCACAGTAGAGCGAGACCAAGCTAGAGAGTTTGCCTGTGTCCTCGGGCATGCGCATCATGCCGGCCTGCATGCGCATGCTGAGGATACGCGCCTGTTCGTGGAAGCCGCTACCCAGATGCTGGTAGTGTTCGATACCGCTGTTCAATAATAACAATGCCATCGCCATGTCCAGCGCGATGCGTTGAGCACGATCTGGATCATCTGCATGGGAAGCGGTGGTGCTGATCTGTTTGCACAGAAATTGCAGGGTATTGCGGTCCAACTGTTCTGACAGCAGATAGAGCTGTTCAGTCTGGGTGGTGAAGCGCGCACACGCGGCGGCATCATCGGCGACACAGCGTTCCCATGTTTCGTCCGCAACCGCCAGTTGCGCACGCATGTTACTTAGTAACGAAGCGGTTTCACTAGGAGGCAATGGCGGTGCATCTGGCAGAAAAGTTTCTAGGGCAAACGCATTCTTGATGTCTTCAACCGTCTCGCTGACCGTGTGGCTACGCGCGATCAGATATAAGAGTTCACTCAGCGCAGCATCTTCATCGAAGGCGCTGCCATCTATTAGTGAGCGCATACGCTGGTCGATGCGGCTGAGCGATTTTTTGATATTCAATTCGGGCGGCACGCCGTCGTGTGAGATGCAATTCAGGAATCCACCCGCCACCCACCAGAACGCGCGTTGATTATCTTGTGGTACACAGGTCAGCACGACATGAACAGCCGCTATCATGCTGCTCAGGGCTTCAGCCGTGCCATCTTGCCGCAGCCACTTTAGAAGGCCTTGTTGGTACTGCATACGCGCACTCTTGATGCGTGCGTTCGCATCAGCGAGTTGGGCTGTTTGTAGTGCAGATGCGGGTAGTTCGACTTGCGCGTCGGGGAAGAACAGGTCTACTTCAAACGCCATGTCCAAACCGCGCGCCTGGTGCAATTCTTGATACTCGTTGAAAAGGCGCAGTGTGGCATTGGGAGCGCCAGCGGCAAGGCCATCCAGATAATGGGTCAATCCGAACAAAGCGCGACGAATCGCATCTTGGCGCATCGGACTAGCGTCATCTGGACGCGAAGAAAGTTCTTTCAGCAACGTCTCGAACTCGGTACAGAACACCACCAGTCCGCGCATTGGCAACATCTGCAGTACGCCCGTAAAACGGTGTAGCTCAGACAGCGCGTCTTCCAAGGAGCGTACATCGCTTCCTGTCGCAAAGAAGCTCTCCAGCGCAAGGCTGATCTTAGCTAACGAGCTATCCAGTTCGGACTTGACCGACAGCAACTGCATTGGGTTGAAAGAGGCGGTCACACAGTTCCTTACAGTTTGAAGCCGGATACCGAGCCGCTCAGTTCTTTCGCCAGACCTTCCAATTGGGCAACCGACGCGCTGGTCAATTGCGTACCTTTAGAGGTTTGCTCGGTGATCTTCAAGATGTCCGCCATGACGTTCGCCACTTCTTGCGCCATGTCGGTCTGCACTTGAGTTGACACCGAGATACTGTTCACTAGGTCGGTCAGTTCGCGAGTCGACTTCTCAATCTCTTGCAGTGATTTACCTGCTTCGTCAGAAAGCTTCGCGCCTTCGACTACACCCTGCGTGCTTTTTTCCATCGCCGCCACCGCATCTTGCGTGTCGCCCTGAATCGTTTTCACCAGCAGACCGATCTGTTTGGTCGCCTCACCGGAACGTTCCGCCAGGCGCTGAACTTCTTCCGCAACCACCGCAAAACCGCGTCCCGCTTCACCGGCGGACGCCGCTTGAATGGCGGCATTTAGCGCCAGCACGTTGGTTTGTTCGGTAATGTCCGAGATCAGATCCACGATCTCACCGATCTCCTGTGAGCTTTCACCCAGACGTTTGATGCGCTTGGAAGTCTCCTGGATCTGCTCGCGGATACCGTCCATGCCTGCTACCGAGTTTTGCACCGCGCGCGCGCCCTGCTCGGTCACTTCCAGTGTGCGTCGTGCAACTTCGGATGATTGCGCCGCACTGCTGTCGACCTCTTGGATCGACTTGGTCATTAACTCGACCGCGCCACCCGCGTCGCGGATCTCGGTAGCTTGTTTTTCAGTCGCGGCGAGAAGCCCTTTGGTGACCGTACCCGCATCGCTGGTCGCTTGAGTCACTTGCTGTGACGCCGCGATAACGCGCGAAACCAACTTGCGCAGTTCGTCCGTGGTGTAGTTGATGGAATCAGCGATGGCGCCGGTGATGTCCTCCGTCACGGTCGCTTTGGTGGTCAAGTCACCATCCGCCAAGTCGGACAATTCATTCATCAGACGCAGAATCGCCTGTTGGTTACGCTTGTTGGAAGCCTCGGCTTCTTTTGCACGTAGATGAGAATCGGCCAGATATTCTTTCGATATGAGCAACAACAGCAGCAAGGTTAAACCGCCACCGAGCAATGAGATTGCGCCAGATAGGCGAGAGGTTATCGTGGACTGGTAACTCGAACTTAGAAATTGAGCTTTAGCGGACAATTCGTTCACGTCCAACTGAATCGATTTTGCGGCATCTTTAGCTTCCACCAAGTTGCGTGATTGTGAAACCAGGATCTCGATACTGTTTCGATATGGCTCAAACAACTCTTTGGCTTTTTGTGTACTTGGATCGCCGCTAGGCAAGACGGTCAAGGCATCTTCTGCCGCGAAAGTGTCCATTCCCAGTTGAGCCAAGTCTTCAAGAGTAACGTCTGAGGACAGCATCTCCGAAGCATCTTTACCGATGCGTTCTACCGATAGACCCAGCGTGATGGCGGCTGTCTTTTGGCTTCCAGAGAGCGTCTCTGCCATCCCTTGAATGAGAGGACGGAGTTCTTTGCTGGCATCGTCGATCACCTCGATCGATTTCGCCAGTGTCACTAGACCCGGCCGACCCTGTTCAAGTATCTCGACATTTGCTAGCGCTTTTTGGGTGCCGAACATCGTCGTGTCCAGCGCACCGCGCGCGCTACCAGTCGTCGGAGGAAGATTGCCATCGCCTTGGTCTAGCGTCTTGACGAGATTTGCGATTTCTTCTTTGTTCTTCACCAGATGTTCAAACGCCTCTGAATCGCCCGAGAGCGCGGCCTGGGTGCTGTTCGCCAATTTTAACAATTGGACTTGCAGTTCGATGGATTTGGCGACGTACCCGGTACTGAAACCTGAATCGCGGTTGTTAAGATAAGCCGCAGTCAAGGAAACCACTAGGCAGATCAATGTCGCGACGCCAAGGATGTTCAGTTGTTTGGCCATCGGCAGATGGCCGATCAGAGGGAGCGGCTTATCGGCGATTTTGTTCACGTCAGCGACCGCTTCTTTGCGCAGTGACGTGATCGAGGGTAATTTCGGTTTGAGTGCCATGGTGTCGTCCTAACTTCAAATAGATTGGTTATGCGCCGATTTGCAGGAATTCTGGTTGATGAATGAGATGCGTGATGTCTAGCTTGCGCCAGACTTGTCCGTTGGGGTCTTGTAAGCGCATCTCTCCGTTGATTTCATGTTGCTGCCAATCTTGGGTGTTACGCAGGCCAAGTACCCTGGAGACCAGAAGGCCTGTGTTGAAGGCGAAACGCTGGCCCAGCAAGAGGACGCGGTTGTGTGCTTCGCGTTGTGTTGTCTCGTCATCCATATACGCACCGAGATCGACGATGCTATACAGACTGCCGCGCACGTTGGCGACTCCGCAATACCAAGGCTTGGTCAAGGGGACAAGGGTCAATTGAGGCACTGGCAACACTTCGCTGATATCGGGCATATCCACTAGCCAAAAAGTCTCGCCGACGCGAACACCTAGCGTAGAGACTTGTGCATCGCCTGCAGCTTGTGCCTGCAGGCGATCCAGTACTTGCTGCTGGAATTCGCGTAGATTGAAACGTTTCGACATGGTGACGACGAATCAGCCGAGTGCGTTGATCTTGCCTAACAGCTCATCGGCATTGATTGGTTTTGTGACGTAATCCTTGGCGCCTTGACGCATTCCCCAGATCTTGTCGGTCTCTTGCCCTTTGGTGGTGCAGATGATGACGGGGATATGCTTGGTCGCATCGTCTTGCGTGATGGCGCGGGTCGCTTGGAAACCATTCAAGCCGGGCATCACCACATCCATTAGGATCAAGTCGGGCATCTCGCTCTTGGCGCTAGCGACACCCTTTTCGCCACTTTCGGCATAGACGACTTGGAATCCCTTCTTTCCCAATATCTCTCCTAACACGTGACGCTCTGTTGCAGAGTCGTCCACGACCAGCACTTTCTTAATGGCCATATTCAGCTTCCTCGTAACGTTTTGTATGTGCAATGACGGCTTCAATCAAACTTTTTTTGCTGAAAGGCTTGGTCAGATATTGGTCCGAGCCGACCAGCTTGCCGCGTGCGCGGTCGAACAGAGTGTCCTTGCTGGTGAGCATGACGACGGGTGTCCCTTTGAAATCCCGATGGTTCTTGATGAGAGCGCAGGTCTGATAGCCATCTAGTCGCGGCATCATCACATCGACGAAGATGACGTCGGGTTTGTTGTCCACGACTTTGGACAAGCCGTCAAAGCCATCTTCCGCCAGCACCACCTTTGCACCAGCCTGTGAGAGGAAGATCTCACCGCTGCGGCGTATGGTGTTGCTGTCGTCAATCAGTACGATGCGTATTCCTGCCAGACTATCGCTCACGTTGACCACCCTGATTTTGTAGTTTTAGTATTTACACCCGCGAAAAGCTGCGGATAACCCTCCAGGGAGAGATGCTACCGCACCCCCTGCTTATGCTCAATGAGTTTATCGCCGCCAGAACTGGGGCGTGAACAAGATGAGCACGGTGAATATCTCCAGCCGTCCAATCAGCATGCCAAACGTACACACCCAAGTTTGGAAGTCGGTCAGCCCCTGATAGTTACTGGCAGGGCCTACTACGCCCAAGCCGGGGCCGCAGTTGTTGACTGAAGCAAGCACGGCAGTGAAGGCAGAGATGAAATCCAAACCGCTAATGAGCAGTACGAAGGTCAATGTTGCAAGCGTCATGAAATACAGGAAGATGAAGCCCAGCACCGAGAACACGATGTTGTTGGCGATGACCTGACCTGCGATCTTCATCGGATCGACAGCGTTAGGGTGCAGCAACTTGAGGAACTCGCGCCCAGCCTGCTTCACCAGCACCAAGGTACGGATCATCTTGATACCTCCGCCCGTCGAACCTGCACTGGCGACAGTTGCGGTGAGCAACATCATCCACAGCGGTGCGAAGATGGGCCATTGAGCGTAGTCCACGCTGGCGTATCCCGAACTGGTGGCGATGGAGACCAAGTTGAAGCTAGCATGTCGCAGTGCCGTCCAAAAACTGGGATAGACCTCTTGCCACCATAAAAAACCAGCGATGCCGATACAGCTGCCGATGATCAACGTCAGAGAAGGGATAGCTTCAGGATCGACGCGATATATCCTGAAGCTGCGACTGCGCAACGCGATGAAGTGGGTGGCGAAATTCAGTACGGCAATCAACATGAAAAAAATCATGATGGCTTCAATAAGAGGTGAGTTGAAGTAACCCACACTGGCATCATGTGTGGAGAAGCCGCCCAAGCCCATCGTAGAGAACGAATGACAGATCGCATCCAGCCAAGACATGCCCGCCCATTTCAAGCTGCCTATACAGGCCAAGGTGATGCCCACATAAACGATCCACAGATTGCGAGCGGTGTCGGCGATGCGGGGGGTGAGGGCGGAATCCTTCATCGGCCCAGGCGTCTCAGCTTTGAACAGTTGGCGGCCACCGATGCCAAGCAATGGCAACACGGCAACAGCCAACACGATGATACCCAAGCCACCCAACCAATTCAGCTCATGCCGCCATAGATTGAGAGCTGGCGGCAGATTGTCGAGACCAACCAGCACGGTTGACCCCGTGGTGGTCATGCCTGACATCGTCTCGAAATAGGCGTCCGTGAACGACAGATTGGGGATCATCATCAGCAAAGGGAGGGTGCTGAAAGCCGGCATCGCGGTCCACATCGCCACCACCAGCAAGTAGCCGTGACGGATGGAGAGTTCGCCTTTATGTCTGCGCGTCAGCATCCACATCAAAGTGCCCGCCGCAGTGGTCCACAACATCGCCAACAGAAAATCGAACAGCATGACGTAGTCGCCGTAGATGAGCGACGTGACGATAGGCATGAGGTAAGCGATGCTGAATACCACCAGCAACAGACCCAGGGCATGGATAACGGTGAAAGCACGCTTCATCAGAAGAACCCGAGCTTCACTTGGAACAATTGCTCGACCTTGCGGATCATCTTTTTGTCGATGACGAACACGATGACGTGGTCATCGGATTCGATCACCGTATCGTGATGCGCGATGATGACCTCACCGTTGCGCACAATGGCACCTATGGTCGCTCCGCGCGGTGATTGGATCTCATCGATACGGCGCCCGACAACTTGAGAGGATTCGCGATCTCCATGGGCGATCAGCTCCAAGGCTTCTGCCGCACCACGACGCAGCGAGTGGACTGCAGCCACGTCCCCTTGGCGCACATACGCAAGCAAAGAACCGATGGTGACGTGCGCGGGCGACAGCGCGATATCGATCTTGCCGCCCTGCACTAGGCCGACGTAGGCGCTGCGATTGATAAGACTGATCACCTTGCGTGCGCCGATCTGTTTAGCCAGCAGTGCCGACATGATGTTGTTCTCATCATCATTGGTGAGCGCGCAGAACACATCCACATCCTCTACATGCTCCTGCTGCAAAAGATTCTCGTCGGTGCAATCGCCGTGTAGCACTAATGTCTTGCTCAGTTGACTAGCAAGACGTTCACATGCTTTTTTATTGAACTCGATGAGCTTGACCTGATAGTCGTTCTCGAGCGCTTTGGCCAGCCTTTTCCCGATGTTGCCGCCGCCCACGATCATCACGCGTTTGTTCGGTTTATCCATGCGGCGCATCTCTTTCAGTACGCGGCGGATGTTCTCCTTGGCGGCGATGAAGAATATCTCATCGCCTTCTTCGATGACGGTGGTGCCCTCTGGGCTGACCGCTCTGTCCTTGCGGAAGATCGCAGCGACGCGCGTCTCGACTTGAGGCATGTGCGTGCGCAAGAAGCTCAAGGGTTTGCCCACCAGCGGTCCACCTTCGAAGGCACGCACGGCAACCAGAGAGACTTTGCCCTCCGCGAATTCCAAGACTTGCAATGCCTCTGGGAACTCGATCAGCTTGGTGATGTAATCGGTGAGGATCTGTTCGGGGCAGATGGAGAAGTTCACGCAGAAATTATCTGTACTGAACACTTCTTCACGGTTGAGATATTCGGCGGAACGGATACGGGCGATGCGGGTCGGCGTGTTGTAGAGCGAAGCCGCTAATTTGCAGGCGACCAGATTGACTTCATCGCTCTGCGTCACCGCCAACAACATGTCCGCATCGGCGATACCTGCTTGTTCTAGTACGGAGGGATGAGCCGCGTTACCGACGACGGTGCGTAGGTCGAGACGATCCTGCAACAATCGTAATTTCTCTGCATCCGCATCGACGATGGTGATGTCATTCGATTCGTTCACCAGACTTTCTGCAACGGTAGAGCCGACCTGCCCGGCCCCCAGAATCAGTATCCTCACGCTTCATCCTTCCATTTGATGGAGCAACCCATGCTGGCGATCTGCTCGCGCGGGCCTTGTCCTGTTTTAGCTACTTGCAGCATGGCGTTGAACAGGTCGCGTTGTGCATCGGGCGCGGCCTCTTTGCGCGAAGCGTCCAATCGACCACGATATTGCAATTCCATATTCGCATTGAAACCGAAGAAATCAGGGGTACACACCGCGCCGTAGTCCTTGGCGATCTGTTGTGTCTCATCGAACACGTAGGGGAAAGGGAAGCCGTATTGCTGGGCTATGAGCTTCATGTTGTCGAAACTGTCTTCCGCGTAATCCGCAGGGTTGTTCGACATGATGGCGATGCTGTTGATGCCGTGCTGTTGTAACTCACGCACGTCGCGAATGATGCGGTCGCGGATGGATTTGACGTAAGGGCAGTGGTTACAGATGAACATCACCAGCAGACCGTTCTCGCCGCGGGAGCTTTCCAGGGTGTGACGTTTTCCATCCACACCTAAAAGATCGAAGGGGCGTGCCTTCCAGCCAAAATCACATAGAGGGGGTTGCAGACTGACCATACACATTTCTCCCAAAAACTTTTAGGGCTCACAATTTCCAAGCCCATATTATTCTGCTCGTTATATTATCACGCCTGTTCCCCACGCCCCTTGATTGCTATGGCTGCGCCACGCTTCTACTGCCCACCCCCGTTACCGTTGAGTACTAACGCGGAACTTCCGCCCGATGCGGCGCATCACGCCAGTCGTGTACTTCGCTTGCGTGTCGGTGATGCAGTTCAGATATTCGATGGTCTGGGTAATGCGTTGGATGCCACTATCCATGCCATCAACGGCAAACATGTGCTACTGGGCAACTTGCAGACGGTGCTGGATACGGGCTCGGTGAATCTGTGCATCCATTTGGCGCAGGCCATGTGTACCAGCGAGAAGATGGATTGGGTCATCCAGAAAGCGACCGAGTTGGGGGCGACGAGTATTCAGCCCGTGCAGACGCAACGCAGCGTGGCAAAACTGTCCGAGGCGCGCGCCGAGAAACGCAGCGCGCACTGGCAAGGCGTCACCGTTGCAGCATGCGAGCAGAGTGGGCGCAACACATTGCCCGTTACTTACGCGCCGAAGGAATTGGAGGCTTGGCTAGAGGCTCAACGTGGCAGTTCACAAAAAAAGTTCATCCTGCTACCTGAAGGCGCAACGGGCTTGCATGAACAGACGGGTATCGAAAAGGAGGTCGTGCTATTGATTGGGCCTGAAGGCGGCTTTACCTCAGATGAAGCGCTGAGGGCGCAACATGCCGGCTTCATCCCTATCCGTCTTGGCCCCCGCGTGCTGCGCACGGAGACAGCCGCCATCACGGGGATCGCCGCGCTACAGACACTGTGGGGCGATTTTCGTTGAACATCATCGCGTAGCGATACTAATTCACTCTCTCCCCGTGGGAGAGAGCAGGAGTGAGGGAGGAGTAATCGTGCCGTACGTGAATATCCGCATTGCCGGCACATTGAGCCGCGAACAGAAAGCCAAGATCGCTGTAGAGATCACCGACACCTTGGAGCGTATCGCTCACAAGCCAAAAAGCTATACGTACATCGTTTTTGACGAGTTGCCAGACGAGAACTGGGCCATCGCGGGCAGGTTGTTGGACGAAGACTAGGCCTTTTACGCGGTCAATCGCTCGAGTTGATTGAGCATCAGCAGCACTGTACTCAAAGACAGGATGCTCAAGGTGATGCCCACACTGGTGGGATGATGTAGCACCCATTCATCGACTTCCATGTGCATCTTATCTAAAGGCAGCATCCTTTTGCGTAGTGTGTACCAACGGTCTGTATAACCCTCAACAGCGGCTAAGACCTTGGGAAAGAAGAGCACCGACAGCCCCACGCAAACACAAAGGAGGTTGCCGATTAGCAAGAAACCTTTCAGATTGCTGGCGACACCACTTATCTCCTGGGGGGTGAACCCATCTTCGAAAAGTGAAAGGCTAGGCTTGAGATCGGCCTCCGCGAGCAACGCGATCGACACCGCTGCGCCAACGATGATCGCCACGCCTAAAAGCGTTCGTCGTTTCAGCAAGGTAGGTTCGATGTAGTGCGGGGTTGAAAGCGGACGCATCAACTTGCGCACCGAGACCCAGCGATTCAGCGTATCGAAGAGTTTGAGCGCGCGCTTGCTCCGCAAAGCCAAGGCGATCCCGACAAAGAAGGAGAATGTACTGGCGATCAGGAAGAAAACGAAAGTCAGATACAGAAAAACGGGGTGAGAGACTTGGCTGATGAGGTTGTTCATGATGCTTTCCCCTAAATAGATCGATGCCTGAGATTTGGTTTCATTCTAAGCTCATTTATCGCGAACGGCTAGGCAAGGGTAGTGCTGTGTTCATGGCAATTTTCCTGATCTAGGTGTTTAATTGCGGCTATCCCAAAATTATTCAAAGAATGACAGCTATGCCACTCCAATCAACCGAGTTCGTTAACTGGTTCCGCTCCGTCGCGCCGTACATCAATGCCTTTCGCGGTAAGACATTCGTCATCGCGTTCGGCGGTGAGGTGGTGGCGGACGGCAAGTTCGTCGAGTTGACACACGACTTCAATCTGCTAGCCGCCCTGGGCATTCGCCTAGTGTTGGTACATGGCGCACGTCCGCAGATCGAGCAGCATCTGTCCAAGAATGACTTGGCGGGCACTTATCACCAGGGGATCCGCCTCACCGATGCCGAGACAATGCAATGCGTGAAGGAGGCGGTCGGACGCACACGCGTCGAGATCGAAGCGCTGCTCTCCATGGGTTTGGCTAACTCACCCATGGCAAATGCAGACATCCGCGTGGCGGGCGGCAACTTCATCACCGCCCAGCCTATCGGTGTCATCAACGGTGTCGACTTGCAACACACCGGTACGGTGCGCAAGGTTGATGTTGCAGCATTGCGCGATCGTATGGAATTCGGCGAGGTGGTGTTGCTATCGCCGCTAGGCTATTCGCCAACAGGAGAGGTGTTCAACCTCACCTTGGAAGACATCGCGACCGCGACCGCCATCGCATTGGATGCCGACAAGTTAGTATTCATGATGGACACCGACGGTGTGCAAGACAGAAAAGGCAAGCTCGCCAAGGAGTTGACCATCGCGCAAGCGCAGGACATCTTGAGCAAGAAGAGCAAGCTGCCGGATGACATTGCCCTGTTCCTGCCGTGCGCGGTGCGCGCCTGCGAAGCGGGGGTAGCACGTACTCATCTCATTAGTCGCCACACCGACGGTGCCTTGTTGCAAGAGCTGTTCAGTGACGATGGCATCGGCACTATGGTGGTGGAGAGCACGCTCAATACCTTGCGTGCGGCGACCATCGAAGACGTGGGTGGCATTATCCAGTTACTGCGTCCGTTGGAAGAGGATGGCATCCTGGTGCGGCGTTCACGTGAATTGCTGGAACGCGAGATCGCGCGCTTCGAGGTGTTGGAGCATGATCATCGCATCGTTGGCTGTGCGGCTTTGTACCCGTTCCCGAACGAGGCGTCGGCTGAACTCGCTTGTCTGGCGGTGGATGCACAATGTCGTGACCGAGGTTACGGCGAAGCCATCCTTAACCACATGAGCAGCCTAGCGAAGTCGCAGAAGATGAAGAAGCTGTTCGTGCTCACCACGCGCACCGCGCACTGGTTCGTCGAGCGTGAGTTCAAAGAGGCGGATGTGGATCAACTGCCGAAAGAGAAGAAGGCGCTGTATAACTACCAGCGGCGTTCCAAGGTGTTCGTAAAAAATCTGAAGTAAAAGTGCAACATTTAATCGGCGTGTAACAATCGGTCGTTAATCTTAAAGTGGAGAAGCAAATGGCAAGAATGGTGCAGTGTGTGAAATTGGGGCGCGAAGCAGAAGGCCTAGAAAGACCGATGTATCCCGGCGCGCTTGGGCAACGTATCTACGACAACGTATCGAAAGAAGCATGGCAAGGTTGGATAAAATTCCAGACGATGTTGGTGAACGAGAACCGCCTCAATCTGGCCGATCTAAAGGCACGCCAGTATCTGGCGCAGCAGATGGAGAACTACTTCTTCGGCGCGGAGACACAGATGCCGACCGGTTACGTTCCACCGAAGGCTTGATCGGCTCATCTCGCTTGGCCAAGACCTATCCCGCGCAGAATTTCCTCAACCGTGAACTCGGGTTGCTGGAGTTCAATCGCCGGGTATTGGCACAAGCGGAAGATCACAGCGTACCGTTGCTGGAGCGTCTCACCTACCTCTGTATCGTCAGTAGCAATCTGGATGAGTTCTTCGAGATCCGCGTCGCCGGGCTGAAAGAACAGATCAAGCTAGGCGGCATCGCCGCTGGGCCGGATGGCCTCGAAGCCTCGCAGATCCTCAAACGCCTGTTCGCGCCCACGCACCAACTCATCTCGCGGCAATATGAGGTGTTCAACAAAGAGCTGGTGCCAGCTCTCGCGGAGCAAGGCATCAAGTTCATTCGTCGTACCCACTGGAACGAAGCGCAACAAGCGTGGGTGAAGGAATTCTTCCTGCGCGAAGTCATGCCCGTGTTGACGCCCATCGGGCTCGATCCTTCGCATCCCTTCCCGCGTGTGGTGAACAAGAGTTTGAACTTCGCTGTTGAACTGCAAGGCAAGGATGCGTTCGGGCGCAACTCCGCCAGGGCCATCGTACAAGCACCGCGCGTGTTACCGCGCGCCATTGCGATGCCGCCCGAGATCGCAGGCTGTCCGCATGGTTTTGTGTTCCTCTCATCCATCATCCACGCTCACGTCGGTGAGTTGTTCGCAGGTATGGAAGTGCTGGGTTGCTACCAGTTCCGCGTGACGCGCAACAGCGACCTGTTCGTCGATGAGGAAGAAGTGAAGAACCTGCGCGTCAGTTTGCAAGGCGAATTGCCGCAGCGCCACTTCGGCGATGCGGTGCGCCTAGAAGTGGCAGATAACTGCACGCCTGAATTGGCGAACTTTTTGTTGCGCCAGTTCGAACTGAGACCGGAAGACCTGTTCCGTGTACATGGCCCCGTGAATCTGGTGCGCTTGATGCGCATTCCCAATCAGGTGCCACGCCCTGATTTGAAATTCCAGCCTTTCGTACCTGGTGTGCCTGCGCTTATTCAGAAGAAGGGCGCGGACATGTTCAAGGCTATCCGCAAAGGTGATTTGTTGGTGCATCACCCATTCCAATCGTTCAAACCCGTACTCGATTTCATCCAGCAAGCCGCCAACGATCACGATGTCGTGGCCATCAAACAGACGGTATATCGCACGGGCGAAGACTCAGAACTGATGGAAGCGCTTATCGCGGCCGCCCAACGTGGCAAGGAAGTCACCGTGGTGGTGGAGTTGCTGGCGCGCTTCGACGAAGAAGCGAACATCAACTGGGCAGGTCGCTTGGAATCTGTCGGTGCACACGTGGTGTATGGCGTGGTCGGCCACAAGACGCACGCCAAGATGCTCATGATAGTGCGCCGTGAAGAGAAGAAGCTGCGCCGCTACGTGCATCTGGGCACGGGCAACTACCATCCGCGCACAGCCAAGCTCTATACCGATTTTGGTTTGTTCACCTGCGAGGAAGCAGTGTGTTCTGATGTGAATCAGATATTCATGCAGCTCACTGGGCTGGGCAAAGCGGCCAAATTGAATCACCTGTGGCAATCACCGTTCACTCTGCACAGCAAAGTGTTGGAAGCCATCCGTAACGAAACCAAGATAGCCAAAGAAGGAAAGACTGCACACATCATCGCCAAGATGAATGCGCTGCTCGAACCCGAGACCATCATGGCCTTGTACGAAGCCTCGCAAGCGGGCGTGAAGATCGATCTCATCGTGCGCGGTGTATGTGCCCTGCGCCCAGGAGTTAAAGGGTTGTCAGAGAATATCACCGTACGTTCCATCATCGGGCGCTTCCTTGAGCACTCGCGCATCTTCTACTTCCGTAACGAGACCAAGCACGATGTCTATCTAGCCAGTGCAGACTGGATGGATCGCAATTTCTTCCGTCGTATCGAGGCCTGCTTCCCTCTGCTCGATGCCAAGCTGAAGAAGCGTGTGCTGGATGAAGGCCTGAAGATATATCTGAAAGACAACTGCCAAGCGTGGGAGATGGATTGCAACGGATTCTGGCATCGCAAGACAAGCGCACGGGGCGCACTTGTCTGCGCACAGACCGACCTGATGGAATCGTTAGGTCAACCTTTGTTGATCGAAGAGGATTAAACCTTCTTTGGGCGTCCGGTCTTGATCTTCTCCAGATCAGCCACCGCCTTGTTCAACTGTGCAGCCGTCAATTTAGATAGAAGACGCAAACCCGCGCGAAGTAGTTCGCTCTTCTTTATATGTGCGCCATTCGCTTTTTCTTTTAGTGTCGCGATCAAGGCGTAATCACTTTGCGGCATGGTGAAGCTATCGCGTATGACCTTTACCTTGTCGCCGGACTTTTTCTCTTTCTTGTGTTTCTTCGGGGGCTTCGTAGCAGTCGCTTTTGTCGTCACTTTGGGAGTGGCAGGTTTGCGGGGAGATGCAGGTTTGGCAGCAGCGCGAGCAGTTCGAGTGACCATGATCTTTATCCTTAGATTGATTGTGGCGAAAACAGTATATACGGTATATCCTGCAATCTCATTAGTAATATTCGCGAGGTGTTGATCATGGAATTGATACTGTGGCGACATGCTGAAGCGCATGACGGTTCTCCCGATATGGCGCGCGAACTGACAAGCAAAGGCCAGAAGCAAGCAGACAAGATGGCAACGTTCCTGCGTGCCCGCATCCCCGAAGACACCCGCATCCTGGTCAGCCCTGCCAAGCGCACTCAACAGACCGCCCACGCACTCACCAAACATTTCCTCATCGAAGAAGCACTTACTCCCGGCGCTGCCGCGCAAGACATCTTGGACGCTATCGGCTGGCCCGACCTGGATAGCACCGTGCTCATCGTCGGCCATCAACCCGCACTGGGACAGATCGCGGCCCTGTTGCTGGCGAATTCGAATAGTGGTTTCAGTGTGAAGAAAGGATCGGTGTGGTGGCTCAGCCGTCACACCAGCGAAGGCGATTATCAGACCAATCTACGCCTAGCCATCGCACCAGACAGTTTGTAATTGAAAGGGAGAACATCATGTTTGAATCAGCCGAGCTCGGACACAAGATAGACAAAGCCACCTACGACAAAGAAGAACCCAAGTTACGTGAAGCACTGTTGAATGCCCAGTTCGATCTGGCGCAGAAAGCCAAATTCCCCGTCATCATCTTGATCGGCGGCGTGGACGGTGCGGGCAAGGGCGAGACGGTGAACCTGCTCAATGAATGGATGGATCCGCGTCATATCCAAGTACATGCCACCGGCGAGATGTCGGATGAAGAGCGTGAGCGCCCGCCAATGTGGCGTTTCTGGCGTGCTTTGCCGCCCAAAGGCAAGATCGGCGTATTCTTCGGCTCGTGGTACACCGCGCCTATCGTGCAACGTGTCCTCAAGAAGAGTAGCGCCGCCACCCTCGCGCAAGACATCGAGCAGATCAACCGCATGGAGAAGATGCTCACAGACGAAGGCGCGGTGGTGTTGAAGTTCTGGTTCCACCTGTCTAAAGATGCACAGAAGAAGCGCCTCAAAGCATTGGAGAAAGACCCCAAGACACGCTGGCGTGTGACCAAACTGGATTGGGAGAGGTTCGATATTTACGACAAGTTCCGCAAAGTGTCTGAACACACCTTGCGTGAGACCAGCACCGCAGAAGCACCGTGGATCGTGGTGGAAGGTGCAGATGCACGTTACCGCAGCCTTACTGTCGGCAAAGTTATTCTGGAGTCGCTGCGCAAACATCTGGCTGTGCAAACTAAAGCTACCGCCGCTAAAGCACCGCCGCTACAAGCTGCTATCGACGGTCTCGACGTGCTCGATAAATTGGATATGACGCAGGTCATCGCCAAGAAGAAGTTCGATACCGAGTTGGAGAAATATCAGGGCAAGCTCGCTTTGCTCACGCGCGATCCCAAGTTCAAGAAACTGTCTGTCATCGCCGTGTTCGAAGGTTCGGATGCGGGCGGCAAGGGCGGTGCCATCCGTCGTATCACGGGCGCATTGGATGCGCGTCATTATCGAATCACCCCCGTTGCTGCGCCCACCGAGGAAGAACGCGCTCAACCCTACCTGTGGCGCTTCTGGCGCAACGTGCCGCGCATCGGACGCTTCACCATCTTTGACCGTTCCTGGTATGGTCGTGTACTGGTCGAGCGCGTGGAGAAGTTTTGCTCCGAAGCGGACTGGATGCGCGCCTACGGTGAGATCAACGACTTTGAGGAACAGCTCACCAACAGCGGTGCCGTGGTGTTGAAGTTCTGGCTCGCCATCACCAAGGAAGAGCAGCTACGCCGTTTCAAAGAGCGCGAGAAGATCGGTTTCAAACGCTTCAAGATCACCGAAGAAGATTGGCGCAACCGTGAGAAATGGGACGCCTACGAACGTGCCGTGTGCGACATGGTGGACAGGACAAGTACCGAGATCGCACCGTGGACACTGGTGGAAGCCAACGACAAGAACTTCGCCCGCCTCAAGATATTGAAGACGCTGTGTGACCGCATCGAGTCGGCGATGAAGAAAGTCAGATGATGCGGCGCTAGTCCGTCTCATCGAACAGCATCTCCAATCGCATCACCAAGGCTGGACTGGCGCGGAACTGCTTGTCGATGGGGAAGTGCAACTGTGGATCGAGTTCGAAGAACAGCCAGTCTCGATGCAAACGATAGCGGTACGACACCAACAGCACATAGTCGGTCACATGCGTCTGCGGATTGCTGATACCGAAGACGCTGGCTTGATAGAGCAGTGCGGTGCGCTCGTCCCACGTATGGAAGAGCGAGAAGTCTTGGCGCAAATCGAAATTCTGTTGGTCATGCAGCCAAGTGGCATTGCTGCTGACGCGGAACAACAAAGGCTCACTGAGCAGTCTCTCAATGTCGAACCGAGTCGTCTCGCCTGCTCCGATGGTGTTGAACCAGAACACGGTCTCGCTCGCCTTGGTGTGCCACGGACCCAGCGTGCCGGTCACGCTGCCACGGGCACGGGTGAACGGTGTCGTTGCCGCGCCTTGGAATTGCAATCCCGTATCCGTGCTGAAGTGCCAGCGTTCGTTGTACATCCGCTCGAAACGCAACGCTGCCGCGATGCTCTGCACCGTACTGCGTTTGGTCGCCGTCTGTTGGGTGCGAGACTGGTCGGTGGATAGATTTTGATCCGCGTCACTTTCGATCGTCAGATGTAGCCGTTCTTCGGTATTGGGCAGATCGAGCTTGGCCCTACCTGAGAGTACATACAGACCATCTCCGTTGTAGCCTGTCACCTTCGTGAGGTCGAGTTGCAACACGCTCTCATTGCTTTCCTGAAAGTGGCGGTCATCACCAAAGAAACGGTCGACCCTGCCTACGAAACCCGTGAACTGTTCAGAAAGATAATCGCGCGGGGCATCCATCACATCGAGTGATGGTCGAGGGATAAGCGAGGTCGGTGGCTCTGTGGCTAGGGCTTCGGGCGGCGATTCCTCGGCATATGCCGACATCGACCACAACACGGCCAGCAACCACCACACGGCTTTCAGTCGGCGATACGCGAGCAAATCGACGTCGTTACTGATCGCGGTTCTTGTCTTGCACCAATACATAGGGCCGAGCTACCACTGCCCAGAGCAAGGCATCAGCTTCGTACCAAGCCAATGCCTGCTCATCGGTGACGCGGCTAATCTGGCCTGACGCCATCCACTCGGCGACTTGCGCCTGATTGTCCTTGGATATCTGGAACGCCACATCCACCAAGTCGAGTGTCTCATCCACCGCCACCGTCACACCGCGCGCGAAATAAGGTTGTAACTCGCGCCAGCCGATCTGCGCGGTCTCCATGTTCACCTGAGCGCGGTCGATGTCTTCTAGGGTTGGTTGTTTCATGTGTCAATTCCTAAGGGGCCATGCTGTCCGGGTTGCGCGATTCAAGTTCACTCCACAAGGCCTGAGCAATAGCTGCCCAAGCGGATTGATGCTCAGTCACTTTGGCGAACTGATTAAGGTAGTTGCTGCCGAAGGACGCCGAATTGGTCTTGTGCATCAGCATTGCCAAGCCGTACAACTCTACCTTGATGCGCGCTTGCATATCACCTTCACGTGCCGCTTTGCGTAGCTTGTCGATATTTTGCAACACATCGCGCGCGAACATCCTCACCTGATAGTCGTCATGGAAATCCAAGCCCAGCGCGATGCAGGTACGTTCGATCTGCAATTCTAATTCGTTCCCCTCATGCAACATGAGGTCATTACCGAACAATCGTCATTGTGCAGAGCCTTTTAGATAATTGTCTTTGTTGCGAACGTAATGCTCGGCCGAGTAGCGCAGGTACTTCATCTCGTCTTCCGTCAGCGCACGCACCAACTTTGCGGGGCGACCCATGTAGAGCATGCCACTTTCCATCACCTTACCCGGCGAGATGAGGCTACCCGCACCGATCATCACGAAATCAGGAATCACCACATCGTCCATGATGATGGAACCCATACCGATGAGGCAGTCGTTGCCGATACGGCAGCCATGCAGAATGACCGAATGCCCCACCGTCACATAATTTCCGATAATGAGCGGCGAGCCGTTTGGCTTGTCCGCCGTCTTGTGCGACACATGGCACATCGTCAAGTCTTGCACGTTAGAGCAGCGCCCGACCTCGATACGGTTCACATCACCGCGCAACACCGTGTTGCACCAGATGGAGCAGTCGTCCCCCAGCTTCACATCGCCGATGACTTGGCAGGAAGGGTGCAGATAGACGCGGTCGCCGAGAGTGGGGGAGGTGTTGAGGTAGTTGGAGAGTGGCATGGTCGAATGATTTAGTTTTGCCTGTTGCGCCAGTATCCAGGGCGGCGACTATCGTGTGCAATGGCGAGGATCTCGATACGCTCTTCGCGGATGCGATAGATAACGCCGTAACGAAAGTGCCGCAGATGACAGCGGCGAAAATGTTTACTCAGAGGGTGCCATGCCAGAGGTTGTTTGCAGATTCGGGTCAGTGCTTCATCAACGTCCGAAGTGAATCGGTATCCCAGCCCCGGTTGTTGTAACTCAAGATAAGCGAACGCCTCATCCAACTCCTCGCGTGCTGCGACCGCAAAGAATAGACGCATCATTGGCGATATTTCAGCATCACTTCGTCTGCACTTACCAGAGGCATCTCGCCTCGATCGATCGCCGCCGCACGTTGCTCACACTCGGTGATCCAAGCCTGTTCAACAGCAGGGTCGCTGGGGCTAACCAGCCCAAACAACGCATCCAACAACGCCAGCTTATCCTGCTCTGGCAACCCCTTGGCCTGCTGAACTAAAGTATCGACGATTGTGCTCATGGTGATTCCTCAATAAATATTTGGGGAAATCTTACGACAAAGTATCGTGGCCTGTCCCCGATTGTTTCGATTTTCTCTTTAAGAAGAAAGGGGATAAAAAAACCAAAAGCCAAGAAAGAAGGAACATAGAAAAGACAGCATTGTGGTGTGGATAACCCAAAGACAGGTATTCACCAATAACTTTATTTAAAACCCAGTACGCAGGTACCGGGTAGAGTAGTGCCAAGGTAATTGCGAGCAAGGAACGCTTAAGCAAAAAATCTTTTTCTGCCAACTCATTTTCGTGAGCCTTAACCAATTGAGAAAGTTTTTGCAAGGCAGAGGTAGCGACTACCTTGTCGATGTTCTTTTTGAGGAATGCGGAATCGTTATTGGAGTCCATTTTTTATCCCATCAACTTCCACTTCATCATTTCCCTCGCCCTCAGCGGCACGAGCTGATGCTCTCCAAACCCCACCGACGCAGGCACTTGCCACTCTTCCTTGCGCAAGGTGATGGTCTCTTTGTTGCGCGGTAGTCCGTAGTAATCCGCCCCATAGAAACTGGCAAAGGCTTCCAGCTTATCCAGCGCGCCCGCTGCCTCGAACGCTTCGGCATATAACTCGATGGCGTTGTGTGCGCTGTAACAACCGGCGCAGCCGCAGGCGTTCTCTTTGGTGTGTTGTGCGTGAGGGGCGCTGTCGGTGCCGAGGAAGAATTTCTTGTTGCCGCTGATGGCAGCTTTCACCAAGGCTTCGCGGTGCGTCTCGCGTTTGAGGATAGGCAGGCAGTAGAAGTGCGGGCGGATACCGCCGACCAACATGGCGTTGCGGTTGTAGAGCAGGTGTTGCGGGGTGAGCGTGGCGGCGATGTTATCCGCTGCACTGGCGACGAACTGCGCGGCATCTTTGGTGGTGATGTGCTCGAACACCACGCGCAGACTGGGCAAGTCTTTCAGCAGCGGTTGCATGACGCGCTCGATGAACACGGCTTCGCGGTCGAAGATGTCGATGTCGGCGTTGGTCACTTCGCCATGCACTAAAAACGGCATGCCGCAGCGTTGCATCTCTTCCAGTGCGGCGTAGGTCTTGCGCAGATCGGTGACGCCCGCATCGGAGTTGGTGGTCGCGCCTGCGGGGTACAGCTTCACCGCATGCACCACACCACTCGCTTTGGCTTTGCGTATCTCTTCCGCGCGGGTGTTGTCGG
This sequence comes from Gallionellaceae bacterium, assembly GCA_006218055.1. GTDB lineage: Bacteria > Pseudomonadota > Gammaproteobacteria > Burkholderiales > Gallionellaceae > Sideroxyarcus. The sequence goes on along the minus strand of VBWD01000003.1, from coordinate 9,437 downwards.
TAAGGTAGAGCGTCATCAGCGGTTCGAACTTCGCACCCGCAGGCAATGCCGCCACGATGCGGTCGTGATATTCGATGGCTTGCGCGGTGGAGGTGACGGGTGGGCGCAGGTTCGGCATGACGATGGCACGCGCGAACTGGCGTGCGGTGTCGGGCAATACGGAACGCATCAGATCGCCATCGCGCAGATGCAGATGCCAGTCGTCGGGGCGGGTGAGGGTGAGTGTTTTCATTGTGGGTATTTTATCCTAGTAACTTTATAGAGGCCGTTCGTCCCAGAGCGGCGCTTCCCTCCCCCATGCAGGGGGAGGGTTAGGGAGGGGGTAGAAAAGCAACCGTTCCACAACTCTACCCCCATCCTAGCCTTCCCCCTGCATGGGGGAAGGGATGTTGACGTTTCGGCTAAATCAATTGTCTTCGTAGTCTGTCTCTTTACGCGCATGCCCGGGGAAGAACTTGCGCACCACCACGAAGAACACAGGCACGAGGAACACCGCCAGCACGGTGGCGGCCAACATACCGCCCATCACACCCGTGCCGATAGCATGGCGACTTTGCGCGCCAGCACCAGAGGAGAAAGACAAGGGTGAGACGCCCGCGATGAAGGCGATGGAGGTCATCAGGATGGGACGGAAACGCAGGCGGCAGGCTTCAACGGTGGCATCGATGAGCTTCATACCGCCGTCCTGCAACTTGCGCGCGAACTCGATGATCAGGATGGCGTTCTTCGCCGACAAGCCGATGATGGCGATGAGGCCGACCTTGAAGTAGATGTCGTTGGGCAGGCCGCGCAGGTTCACCGCCAAGATCGCGCCGAAGATACCGAGCGGTACCACCAGCATCACTGCGAACGGAATGGACCAGCTCTCGTATAACGCCGCCAGACACAGGAACACCACGAACAGCGAGATGGCGAACAGTAACGGTGCCTGTGCGCCGGACTGCCTTTCCTCACGTGAGGTGGCCGACCATTCGAAACCGAAACCCGGCGGCAGTTTCTGTGCGATCTGTTCCATCGCGGCCATTGCTTCGCCCGTGCTGCGACCCGGTGCGGCACCACCCGATATCTTCATCGAGGGGATACCGTTGTAGCGATCCAACTTGGGCGAGCCGACCGTCCAGCGCGGTGTCGCCAACTCGGACAGCGGCACCATGCCGCCTTTGTTGTTGCGCACGGTGACCTTGAGGATGTCTTCCGGTGTGCGACGTGAATCGGCTTCGGCTTGCATCTGTACGCGCAGGATGCGCCCCTGACGCACGAAGTCGTTTATGTACGCTACGCCCAGCAGCGATTGCAAAGTCTCGTTCAGATCGGCAGAGGAGACACCGAGTGCCTCGGCTTTGAGACGGTCTATGTCGAGCAACAGTTGCGGGCCGGCTTCCTGCCCTTCGGGGCGCACACCGGCCAATGCGGGGTTTTGCGCTGCCATGCCCAGCAACATGTTGCGCGCTTCCAGCAATTTCTCGCGCCCTTGTCCGCTGCGGTCTTGCAGGCGGAAATCGAAACCGCCCGTGGCAGATAGCTCAGGGATGGAAGGCGGGTTGATGGCGAAGATCATTCCCTGTTTGATGCGCGACAACTCTTTGTTTGCTTTGCGTACCAGCGAAGGCGCGCTGCTATCTTTATCGGGACGCTGATCCCAATCTTTTAGGCGTACGAAGGCGATAGCGGCGTTCTGGCCGCGACCGAAGAAGGAGAAGCCCGCCACAGCGACCACGTGTTCCACTTCAGGCAATTTCAAGTAGTGCTGTTCGACTTGTTCCAGCACTTCCATCGTACGTTCCTGCGTCGCACCGGCAGGCAATTGGATGACGTTGACGAAATAGCCCTGGTCTTCTTCCGGCAAGAAGCTGCCTGGCAATTTGGTGAATAGCCAACCCATGGCGATGATGATGACCAGATAAATCAGCAGATAACGTGCGGTCTTGCGCACCACTGCGTTGACACCTCGCGTGTAGCGCTGGGTCACTTTCTCAAAGAACAAGCCGAAGGGGCCGTGCGGTTTCGCATCGTCCTTCCTCAGGATGGAGGCGCACAAGGCGGGCGTGAGCGTCACCGCCATCAAGGCCGAGAAGCCCATGGTCAGTAGCAAGGTCACGGCGAACTGGCGATAGATCGCCCCCGTGGAGCCGCCGAACAGCGACATCGGGATGAACACCGCCGACAACACCAAGGTGATGGCGATGATGGCACCGATGATTTGGTCCATCGCCTTGCGCGTGGCATCGCGCGGCGAGAGTCCTTCCGTCGCCATGATGCGTTCCACGTTCTCCACCACCACGATGGCATCGTCCACCACGATACCGATGGCGAGCACCATCGCGAACAAGGTCAGCACGTTGATGGAATAGCCCAGCAGATACAGGCCGACCAACGCACCCACGAGTGCGACGGGGATGACGATGGTGGGGATGAGCGTGGCGCGGATGTTGCCGAGGAACAGGTACATCACCAGCACCACCAGCAGCAACGCTTCGGCAAGGCTCTTCAACACTTCTTTGATGGAGATGTCGATGAACTTGGAGGTGTCATACGGCACCAGCCAAGTCACGCCCTTGGGGAAGGACTTCTCCAGTTCGCCCATGCGTGCCTTCACTGCACCGACGGTCTCTAGTGCGTTAGCACCCGGTGCTAGACGGATGGCGATGTTGGCCGAGGGTTGTCCATCCAAGCGCGATTGGCGTGCGTAATCCTGTGCGCCAAGTTCGACACGGGCGACATCCTTCACGCGCAAGCTGGAGCCATCGGGATTGGTGCGGATGATGACGTTGCCGAACTCTTCCACCGAGGCCAAGCGACTGCGCGTGACAATCACGGCGTTGAGTTGTTGTCCCGGTGCGGCAGGAAGTTGCCCCAATTCACCCATCGCCAGTTGCGTGTTCTGCGCACGTACCGCTTTTGACACATCGGCGGGGGACAGGCCGTACGCTTGCAAGCGATCCGGCTTCAGCCACAGGCGCATGGAGTATTCGGTGCCGAACATCAGCGCCTCGCCCACACCGGGCACACGCTTGATGCTGTCGATTACGCTGGCGCTCACGAAACTGCCCAGCGCGACAGAATCCATGCTCTTGTCCGGCGAGATGAGCGACACGAACATCACATAGTTGCGCGCCGATTTGTTGGTGGTGATGCCAAGACGACGCACCTCTTCCGGCAGGCGTGCTTCGACACGCTTCACGCGGTTCTGCGCTTCGACGGAGGCGAGGTTGAGGTCAGTGCCTGTCTCGTAGGTCAGCGTGATGCTGCCGCTACCGAGTTCGGAGGCCGACTCCATGTAGAGCAGGTTCTCGACCCCGTTCAACTCCTGCTCGATGAGCGCGATGGCCGTCTCTTCGATGACCTGCGCCGATGCGCCGGGATAAGTGATGGAAACGGACAGCGCAGGCGGTGCGACGGGCGGATATTGCGTCACAGGCAAGCCGCGTAAAGCGAGCACACCCGCCATCAAGATGATGATGGCGATGACCCACGCGAAGATGGGGCGGTCGATGAAGAATTTAGCGAACATGGTTGGTTTCCTAACCCCCCTTTGGCAAAGGGGGGCAGGGGGGATTTAGCGCAGAATAAAAATCTAAATCCCCCTCACTCCCCCTTTTACAAAGGGGGAAGCTGACAAATTTTGCGAATGAAAAATCTGGATTTAAGGGAATCACGTTGCTATTTTGGCGCGGTGAGCTGCTTGTCCAACTTCATCGTCTCGACGAGAGGGATAGGTTTCACCACCGTACCCGGACGGGCCTTCTGCAAACCATTCACGATGATTTGCTCGCCGCCCTTGAGTCCGTTGAGGATGACGAAATCGGTGGAAGCCATGCCGCCGGTCTTGATCGGTTGCGGATTGGCTTTGCCGTCCGCACCCACGACCATCACGAACTGACCGGAGGTGTTGGATTGCACCGCACGTTGTGGCACGCGTATGACGTTCTCGGCGATAGCTTGCGGGAAGCGGATGCGCACGAACATGCCGGGCAACAGATCACGTTTCGCGTTGGGGAACTCCGCGCGCAGTGAGACTGTGCCCGTAGATGGGTCGACCGCGAGATCGCTGAAAGAGAGGTTGCCAGCTTGTGGATAGACACTGCCGTCTTCCATCAACAGTTCGACCTTGGCGCCATCAGCGCGCTTCAACAGCCCTGTGGCAACGGCACGGCGTAAGCGCGACAACTCGGCGCTGGATTGGGTGAAGTTCACATACACCGGATCGAGTTGCTCGATGGTGGCGAGCAGGGTCGCACCACTCTTGCTGACCAATGCACCTTCTGTGACTTGTGCGCGACCGATGGAACCGGTGAGCGGGGCAGGCACGTTGGCGTGCTCCAAGTCCTCTTCGGCTTTGATGAGGGTGGCGGCAGCTTGCTTGGCTTTGTTCTGGGCGATATCGAGATCTTGTTGGCTGATGCCGTTGATCTCGCGCAGGCGTTTGTAGCGTTCTACGGTCTCCTTCGTCAGCGCCGCATCGGCTTTAGCGGCGTCGGCAGTGGCTTGATAACTGCGCGAGTCGATGCGGAACAGCGGTGCGTTGGCCTTCACCTCGCTACCTTCCTTGAACAAACGCGCCTCTACCACACCATCCACACGCGCACGCACCTGTGCGGTGCGATAAGCCTGTACACGCCCCGGCAGATCTTGCGTGAAAGTGGCATCGCCCGCAGCCACAGTGATGACTTCGACTTCAGGAGGTGGTGGGGCGGACGTGACAGGTGCAGCAACCGTTGCGGCAGGTTTGTCGCCCGCACCGCAAGCGCTCAACAACGCCAGCAAAGAAAGTGAGATAAGTTTATTCAGCATGGTATCGCGCAACCTTTTAGACGTTCGATGTTTGAGGCGCAGTTTAGCAAAGGCGATGTTGATAAGTTGGTACTTTGATGGTCGTTCCCGCGAAGGCGGGGATCCAATTTTATGAACCAAACGGGGTTCCCTCCTTCGCGGGAACGACGATGCCTAATTAACTTTGCTTAATAGCCAGCGCCCGCTCATACAACTCGTTCTTGTTACCGCCCGTGATCTTCACCGCCAGTTGCACGGCTTGTTTGAGTGGCAGTTCTTCCAACAGCAAAGACAAGGTCTTCTCCGTTTCCACATCCAATCCCTCATTGGGCGTGGCAGCAGAAACCAGTAGCACGAACTCGCCGCGCAGGTTGTTGGGGTCGCTATTCAGCCAATCCAATGCTTCACTTAATTTACAGCGATGGATACTCTCGAACAGTTTGGTGATCTCGCGCGCGAACACGATGTCGCGTTCACGACCGAACACATCGAGCAGGTCCTTTGCGCAATCCAAGATGCGGTGGGGAGCCTCGTAGAACACCAAGGTGTAGGGATGTTCGACCAAGGTCTGCAAGGCGCTACAACGTGCGCTCGATTTGTTGGGCAGGAATCCGTAGAACAAGAAATGCGGTGCGCTCAAGCCAGATGCAGATAGTGCGGCGACCACCGCACTGGCACCGGGGATGGGAATGACGCGAAATCCCGCCTTGCGTACCGCTTCGACCAATATCGCGCCGGGGTCGCTCACGGCGGGCGTACCCGCATCGGTCACCAGTGCGACGCTAAGACCTTGGCCCAATAGCGCGACGATCTTCTCCGCCGCACCGCGCTCGTTATGCTGATGCAAAGCCAATAGGCGTGCGTCATTGATGCCATGATGCTGTAACAGATACTTGGTATTACGCGTGTCTTCTGCCGCGATGGTGTCCGCTGCGTTCAGCACGTCGAGTGCGCGAAAAGTAATGTCGCTTAAATTTCCAATCGGGGTGGCGACTACATATAATGCGCACTCCAATTTTTGATCGGTCTTGATATGCAAATCGTTGCCTCTGAGTCGAAATGGTTGCGCGATGTTCTGGTCGCCGCACTATACGTGAGCCTATATGGCTGCGCCACTCCGCCAGCAACGACATCTGCTGCACCTGCGCCTGCACCTGTCGTCATTGCGCCGACACCCGCACCTGCGCCACCTGTTGCCACCACTAGCGTCGTCACTGCGCCAGCCGTCGTGGTTTCACCTACGATCGAAGGCGCTCCCGTCGAAGCGGCAGAACATCACATCGCACTCATCTTGCCGTTGAAGTCAGCAGCGTTCGGCAAAGCGGCCGAGGTGGTTCAACAAGGTTTCATGGCCGCTGCTGCGCAGCAGTCGAATGGTTTGCCTGTGCGTGTGTACCCTTGCAACGACGAGAAGACCGAGGTGCTGGCGTTGTATCAACAAGCCATCAAGGCAGGTGCAGTCTCAGTCGCTGGCCCACTCACACGCAATGGCGTGGTGGCGATGGCAACACTACCGAATGTGTCCGTGCCGACTTTGGCGCTGAACGTGGTCGATTCGACGCGGGCAGATCAGCTCTACTTCTTTGGTTTGCCCGCAGAGCAGGAATCCAAACAGATCTCGCAACTGGCGACCAAGGTGGGTCTGTTGAGCGCGACCATCGTGCGCACAGATACCGCATTGTCGAAACGTCTGGCGCAATCTTTTTCGGATAATTGGCAACGTTCCGGCGGCATCATCCTGTCCGAGATCGCCTACACGGGTGATCCCACACCGCTGCGCACCATCCCGACCGATCCCGGCAACATGGTGTTCTTGGCGGCTGAAGTGGACAAGGCGCGTCTGCTGCGCCCCTACATCAGCAACATGCTGCCGGTGTATGCCACCTCTCAAGTGTTCTCGGGCAATGCCAACAACCTCGTGAACTATGACTTGGCCGAGGTGCGCTTCATCGACATGCCTTGGGTGTTGCAAGCGGATCATCCTGCGGTGATGGTGTATCCACGTGTCACACCGCCGCTGCCGCAAGACATGGAGCGGTTGTACGCATTGGGTATCGACGCTTATCGCCTACTTCAGATCTTCTACCAGCACGACACCATCAACGCTTTGCCCTTGGATGGTGTGACTGGCAAGGTGAGCTTGAACGGGCACTTGCTTGAGCGTGAAGCCATGCCAGCGGTATTGCGTCAGGGGCTAGGCATTCCCCACGATGGTCGTCCACCTGTCATTCAGCCCATCGTGATCGACACCAAGACTCAAAAATGAAGTCAGGGGTTGCTGCCGAACAAACTGCTGCGCGCTTTTTGCAACAGCAAGGCTTGCGACTCATCCAAACCAATTACCGCTGCCGTTACGGTGAGATCGACCTCATCATGAAAGACGGCGACACCCTAGTTTTTGCCGAAGTGCGCATGCGTAGCAAACAAGATTTCGGTGGTGCGGCCGCCAGTATCGATGCGCGCAAACAAGGCAAACTCATCCTCACCGCGCAACATTATCTGTCCAGCTTGCCGCGCACTCCGCCGTGTCGTTTCGATGCTGTGTTGATGGCGACGCCAGAAGGGCAAGATGGCATCGAGTGGGTTGAGAACGCATTCGAGCTTTGAGGGCATTTCTAAAAATCCAAATTTCGTCGCAATACTGCGTTGCTCACAAAAAATTGCTCCTTACATATCAAGCATATGCTGCGTCGCAATTCTTTCTCGCGCCTTGTCTTGCTTAGAACTTTGAATTTTTCGAAGCGCCCTTAAGGTAAAATCCGCACCATTCCTCAACTCTCATCACATAGAGAAGATATGACACTCCTCAAACGCGTCAGCCAACACTTCGACGATAGCGCCGAAATCAAACTACAAAGCAAGAAAGTGATGGCCAAGCCCATCGTGGAATACTCGCCTGCGGTAACGGCGGTTCGGCTGGCGATGCGCAACACTTCGCGGCAGAGCTCATCAACCGTTTCGAGGTCGAGCGTCCGGGCTTGCCCGCAATCTCCTTGGCGACGGATAGTTCCGTGTTGACCTCCATCGCCAACGACTACGATTACAAACAGATATTCTCCAAGCAAGTACGCGCACTCGGCATGGAAGGCGATGTGTTGCTCGCCATCTCCACCAGCGGCAATTCGCCCAATGTGATGGACGCTATCACCGCAGCGCATGATCGCAAGATGGTGGTGGTTGCGATGACGGGGCGCGATGGCGGCAAGATGGGTGCGATGCTGAAGCCAACCGATTTCCATCTGTGCGTCCCTGCGCAGCGCACTGCGCGCATCCAAGAGGTTCACCTGCTCACACTGCACTGCCTGTGCGATGTGATCGATCATGTATTACTCGGAGGTGAAGATGCGTAACATCTCGATGATGTTGGTGTTGTTGGGTGCGCTGGCGGGTTGCGCACAAGGGGGCGGTTCGATGACCTCTGCAAGCGAACGCCGTACAGAAGGCACGGTGCTGGACGACCGCAACATCGAAGAGAAGGCGATGCAGCGCGTGGGGGAGAAATACAAAGCCAATGTGAAGGTGAGCGTCACCTGCTTTAACCGTTACGCCCTCATCACCGGCCAAGTGGCGAACGAAGCGGCGAAGATGGATATCGAACGCATCGTCGGCAGTATCCCGCCGGTCAAAGGCATCGCCAATGAGTTGCAAGTGGCGGGTGTATCCAGCAGTGGCGCGCGTAGCAGCGATTCGGGCGTGAGCAGCGACGTACGCAGCCGCTTCCTCAGCAGTAAAGCATTCAACCGCGACCACATCAAAGTGTTCACCGAGAACGGCGTGGTGTATCTGATGGGCATCGTGAACCATGCGGAAGCGGATGCTGCTTCGGAGATCGCCAGCACCACCAACGGCGTGCAAAAAGTAGTCCGCGTCTTTGAGTACATGGATTAACGTGAACTATCCGACGCCCAGTTTTGAGAACAAGATCGCCACGGCTGCCGACCTCGCAGCTAAGGTCGCTGCCTTGCCGCGTCCTTTGGTGTTCACCAACGGCTGCTTCGATGTGTTGCATCGCGGTCATGTCACTTACTTGGCACAAGCGCGTGCGCTCGGTGCATCCCTCATCGTCGGTGTGAACAGCGATGCTTCGGTGAAGCGCCAAGGCAAAGGCGATGACCGCCCCATCAATCAACAAGACGACCGCATGGCGGTATTGGCTTCGCTGGAATCGGTGAGTCTGGTCGTGCAGTTCGACGAAGACACGCCACTCAATCTCGTCCTCGCTTGCCACCCTGATAAATTGGTGAAGGGTGGCGATTGGAAGCCAGAGAACATCGTAGGTAGCAAAGAAGTGCAAGGCTGGGGCGGCTCGGCGCACAGCATCCCCTTCTTGCACGAGCGTTCCACCACCGCATTGTTGAAGAAGATACGCTCGTTATGACACCCACCGACATCATCCTGCATCAGAAATCCAAGGTGCTCGAAGTCACATTCGATAACGACACGCGATACAAATTGCCCGCTGAGTTCTTGCGCGTGTTCTCACCTTCTGCCGAAGTGCGAGGTCACGGCAAAGGTCAAGAGACCTTGCAGGTCGGCAAACGCGATGTGGGTATCACCAGCATCGAACCCGTTGGGCAATACGCACTCAAGATCAATTTCGACGATGGACATGACACAGGGCTGTACTCGTGGGAATACCTGCACGAGATGGGGCAATACCAAGAAGG
>VBWD01000072.1 GCA_006218055.1 Gallionellaceae bacterium | reverse complement strand
TTTGATTCACCGCAGAGGCGCTATTGATCATTTCAATAGTTGCCTCAGAAGTATTGTTGCTCTGAACAATGATACTCCCATTACCACTACCTACTGTGACATGGAGACGAGCTCCCAAACTTACCCCAGTTAACCCTGTTACTGCACTAGCGCCCGGATATGCCGTTCCAATCCCCACATTCCCCCCCGCATCAATCACAAACGGAGTCGTATCATTCGCGCTGTCTTCTGCCCAGAAGGTGTAGCCAGTGCCAGTGTTGGAAAGAAGCATTGCAGTGTTGGCCCCCGAGGTAGCGATGGCAAAGGCAGCACCCGGGGTGGTGGTGCCGACACCGATGCCGAAGCCGCCGGAGATGGTGGAGGTGGCAGTGCCGGTGCCGAGGTTGATGTCGTTGCCGTTGATGCCGAGGTTGATGTCGTTGCCGTTGATGAAGAGGTCGGCGGTTGCAATAAGATTGCTTGTTGCAAATATATTTCCTGAAACGGTGAGGACTTGACCGGGGTTTGCTGTGCCAATGCCGACGTTGCCACTCACTATTAACCCATTACTTGGTCCCGTGTTCACTCCTGCGTAAGACCCGATTGCCATTGTGCCATTCACATCTAATGTATTTACCGGCCCCACCGTCCCAATTCCCACATTCCCTCCTTGCGTAACAATCAGCTTGTCTCCGGTAGCTCCCACAAAGAGGGTGCTTGTTGCTACAAGCGCATGACTTGTGGTAGTCCCGGTGATTTGTGCATTGCCTCCGTGGATGGAGAACAGTGATCCCGGTGTACCGGTGCCAATACCCACACGAGAGTTTGCGGTGTCAATGGAGAGAATGGGGGTAGTGTTGGTGGCGATTGAAAATGAGAATGCATTAACAGAGCTTGTGGCAAAGGTAGTGGTGGCAGCTTGGCGGTAGTGGATGGTGAGTGATGAGCTTGCAGTACCAACCTGTGCGCCGGTGGTAGATCCCAGGGTAAGGAAGGTGGTGTCAAGATAGACTGTTCCCATGACAGAGAGTGCGGCACTGGGGGTGGTGCTTGAAATGCCTATGCGTGCATTGGCAGTATCTACGGTGAGGAAGTTTGCGGAGTCAATGGTTCCGGTGGTGGAGTAATAGGCAAGACGATTAGCAATGCCAGGATTGAGACCTCCTCCTGATCCTGCAGTCCCCGCACAAAGGCCGTTGGGAAGTTTGAAGCAGCCATTGGAGAGCTGGATGCCGTTACCGAAGGTTGAGGTAGCTGTGGTGGAGGTGGCGTTGATGACGGGGAAATTGACACCAGTATATATGGTAGAGGTAGCGCCCGAGACAAAGTTGCCTACGCCTTGGATGGAGAAGAGGGAGCCGGGGGTAGAAGTGGCGATGCCGACGTTGCCTGATGCATCAATCACAAACGGACTCGTATCATTCGCCTCATCTTGTGCCCAGAAGGTATATCCTGATCCAAGGTTGGAGAGGAGGAATGCGGTGTTGAGGCCTGCGGTTGAGGTGGCTACGGCAAATGCCGCACCCGGGGTGGTGGTGCCGACACCAATGCCAAATCCTCCACTGATGGTGGTGGTGGCAGTGCCGGTACCGAGGTTGATGTCGTTGCCGTTGATGAAGAGGTCGGCGGTTGCAATAAGATTGCTTGT
>VBWD01000044.1 GCA_006218055.1 Gallionellaceae bacterium | reverse complement strand
GGGAGAGGGAGGTTTAGCCCTTCGCCCTATGGGAGAAGGGTTGGGATGAGGGCGCTTTTATTCTTTTGCCTTTGCCACCATCACCAACGCCGGACGCATGACGCGATCGTTCAGGCTGTAGCCCTTTTGCATCACACTCACCACCGTGTTTGGCTCTTGCTCACTTTCCAACATGCCGATGGCTTGATGTTTGTGCGGGTCGAGTTTCTCGCCGACGGGGTTGATCTCCTTGATGTTGAACTTCTCGAACACGCTGGAAAGCTGCTTCATGGTCAGTTCCATGCCGTTCTTGAAACTTTCGATGTTTTCGGTTTGCACCGCCATACCCGCTTGCAGGCTATCCATTACTGCCAGCATCTCGTTGGAGAAGCGCTCAACAGCGAATTTTTGTGCCTTGCTCACGTCCTCGGCGGCGCGGCGGCGGATGTTCTCGCCTTCAGCCTTGGCGTACATCCAAGCGTCATAGTGTTCCTGCGCCTTGAGTTCAGCTGTTTTCAACATATCTTCCATGCTGGGCATGGTCTCTGCGGGGGTGACGGGTTGTTCGGTTTGGGGGGTATCGTTCTGTTCCATGCTGCTCTCCTGATTTCGACTTGTGCCTAATTGGGGTGGGGTTTGGGATTTCAAGAGGGGATTGAATGTATTTGATAGAAATATCGAATCAGTCCCATGGTGCGCGGGTTCACAGATGATTCTTTAAGTGGCAAGTTTGCACGACAAGTACGACACGAGCATGGGCGTATTGCAGCAGAGGCTCATTCTGCAGTTGAAGCAACGCCCTGTGCGGACTAATAGTGTATAGACAAAGCTAAGTTTGCCAGATATGGTGCTCCCTGAATGAACAATATCAAAAAGTGATTAGGCGAATCCGTCTTGTGAATTACTGCTATGAAAAGCGCATAGCAGTCTTGTTGGTCTTTAATTTGAACCGTACGCCTGTAGGGGGTCTTATGTCACCAATAACAAAATTTGTAATGATTGCGGCACTTGTGTTGCTTGTTGGTTGCAGTTCCACGCCATATCAGCCGATGGGTTTCACTGGAGGCTATAAGGATGCCCACATAAGAGACAATCTTTATTTTGTCGAAATCGCTACGAACGCATATACAAGCCAAACGACTGCAGCACAATACTTTCATAGGCGAGCAAAAGAGGTATGCATCGAAAATGGATATAAAGATTACAAAACACAAGGCGAACGGGATACTTCCACGGCTTTCGCAACCGGTTCCTATGGGAGTGGATCAATTACCGCATCATCTGTGAACAAGCCAGGCGTTTCAGGATACGTTGAGTGTTTTAAGTAGTTTGGCTGTACGTATACAAGCGGTTAAGGCGGGTCGCAGTGCTGCACTGAAGGATGTGTCAAGTGATGTCGCCGTGAGATGCAACAAAGAAGTATTGCGGGAGTGGCATGAGACAATGAGTGCATTCTGCTAGTAGCTCGTTTTATGTCCAACTCCAAGAACTACCATTGGCGCATCGCCGGTTTCTATTTTTTCTATTACGCCTTCGTAGGGATGTTCTCCCCCTATTGGAGTTTGTACCTGCAATCCATCCATTTCACGCCTATCGAGATATCTATCCTGATGTCGATCCAGCCTGTGGGGCTGGTTGGCTGACCATACGGGCAAGCGATTGCTGGTGGTACAGATGGCGGCGACTTTGAGCGCGCTCTTCTACCTAGGGGTGTTCTTCACTACCGATTTTTGGGGCTTGTTTGTCGTGCTGTGCCTGATGAGCTTTTTCTGGAGTGCCTCGATGCCGCTGGTGGAGGCGACCACGCTGACTTATCTCGGCAAAAATGCGGGACATTACGGGCGTATCCGCTCATGGGGGTCCATCGGCTTCATCATGGCCGTGGTAGGACTGGGTTTTGCCTTCGACTATATCGCCATCGCATGGTTGCTGTGGGCGGGGCTGGTGTGCGAGATCGGTATCCTCATTTTTTCACGGCAGATACCCAAGACGGAGGTATTGGCGCACCACACTGACCACCAGCCAGTCAGGCGGATCGTGTTGCAGCCCAAAGTGCTGGCATTGCTCGGGGCGTGCTTCCTGATGTCGGTGGCGCATGGCCCTTACTACACCTTCTTCTCCATCTATCTGGTCGAGCATGGCTACACCAAAACTGCGGTGGGGGGCTTGTGGGCGCTGGGTGTCATCTGTGAGATAGGCGTGTTTTTCCTGATGCCCGCGCTGGTCAAGCGTTTCGGCTTCACGCGCATACTGCTCATCAGCTTCAGCGCGGCGGTGTTACGCTTCATGCTTATTGGCTGGATGGTGGATATGGTCGTGGTGCTGCTGTTCGCGCAGGTGTTGCATGCCTTGACCTTCGGTGCTTATCACGCCGCCTCGGTGGGGTTGGTGCATGAGTATTTCAAAGGTCGCCATCAATCCAAGGGGCAGGCCTTGTTCGGCAGCTTCACTTACGGGGCGGGCGGTGTGCTGGGTGGATTGGCGAGCGGACCGATCTGGCAGCACTGGGGGGCGAACGCCTTGTATTCGTTCAGCGCTGCCATGGCGTTGCTGGGACTGCTGTTGATGGCTCGGCAAAGCCTTTTTCGAAGGGTTTAACGCTGTGTGGTGCGGTAACGTTCTTCTTCCATGCGATTCTCCAATTCGTGCTCCTCGAATCGCAGGTCGGCTTTTAGGTGGTCGCGCTCACGATCCAAGTCGCGCATCTCTTTACGCAAGCGCAGCCGGTCTTTCTCCGACTTATCCTTTTCCGATAGCTCGTGCTCCAGATGGTCGAGACGACTGTCGAGACCTTTGATCCGTTGGTGCGTCTTATAGACGCTCAAGGCGGCGGTGTTGTTGATGTGGAAAATCATGTCGATGTCGGGAGGGCACACACCTTGGTAGGTCTCTCCATTCAAACCAGTGCGGAAGGCGTTGCTGGGCGTGCAATATTGCTTCAGGCCGACTGTACGTCCTGCCAGATATAGGTTGGTGTCAGGACGGATGCCGTATTCCTTGCAGGATTTGGCGTAGTCATCCAGCCGTCTATCGGGCAGCCCGGAACGTCCGTCCTGGATGCCGAGTTGCCGCCAGTCGGAGGTGTGGCATTCCTTTTCGCTCAGGGTAGAGCAGGCGCTCAAGACGGTCAGAAGCGGCAAAGTGAGTAAAAAGGTCTTTTTCATGGTGATCTCTTGGAAGAGGGGTTATGTCGACATTTTAGATGAAACTGTCGCTCGAATATTTGGTGATATGTCCCGACGCGAGCCGGTCTGAAATGCTGGGTGGGGTGATAAACTTCGCGCCTTCTCAACGAGTGACAACGCCATGAGCCAAGTATTTCTATACGACACCACCCTGCGTGATGGTACGCAGCGCGAGGACATCTCCTTATCGGTCGACGACAAATTGGCCATCGCCAAGCGCTTGGCTGATTTTGGTTTTCACTACATCGAGGGTGGCTGGCCCGGCTCCAACCCCAAGGATGCAGAGTTCTTCACGCGTGCGGCCAAGCTCGAGCTCGGTGCGGCCAAGCTCGCCGCGTTCGGTCGTACCCGCCAAAAGAGTTTGCAGTGCGAGCAAGACGCTAACCTGCAAGCCTTGTTGGATGCGCAGACACCGGTGGTGACGATGGTGGGCAAGAGTTCGGATTACCACGTGAAGGTGGTGCTGTCCGCCACGCTGGAAGAGAACCTCGCCATGATCCGCGACAGCGTGGCTTACATGAAATCCAAGGGGCGTGAGGTGATGTTCGATGCGGAGCATTTCTTCGATGGCTTCATCGCGAACAAAGACTATGCGCTGGCAACATTGAGAGCGGCGGCGGATGCGGGTGCGGACTGGCTGGTGTTGTGCGAGACCAACGGCGGCAAGTTGCCGTGGGAAGTGGAAGATATCGTGCGCGAAGTGAAGAAGCACATCAGCACGCCGTTGGGGGCACATTGCCATAACGACAGCGGCTGCGGCGTGGCGAACTCACTGGCGGCAGTGCGCGGCGGTTGTGGTCAAGTGCAGGGCACCATCAATGGTTATGGCGAACGTGTCGGCAATGCCAATCTCACGACCATCATCCCCAATCTGCAACTCAAGATGGGCAAGCAAGCGGTATCGTCTGAACAGTTGCGCGAATTGACTTCACTCGCGCATTACGTGGCCGAGGTGGTCAACCTCAAGCATTACAACCATGCCCCCTACATCGGTCATAGCGCCTTTGCGCACAAGGGAGGCATCCATGTGGCGGCGATGTTGAAGGCTGCCGATACTTACCAACATATCGATCCCGCCTTGGTCGGCAACGAGATGCGCTCGGTGGTATCCGAGTTGTCCGGGCGCGGCAACATCCAGTTCCATGCGAAGTGTCTGGGTATCGAGCTTGATAATGAGAATGCGCAGAAGGTGCTCAACCACATCAAGCGCTTGGAGCACGAAGGTTTCACCTTTGAGGCGGCGGAAGCCAGTATGGAATTGATGTTGCATCGGCTGCGTCCCGCTTACGTCAAGCCTTTCGAGCTGATCGATTATTTCGTCATCACCGAGCGTCGCCAAAGCCGCGGCCTGCTGTCCGAGGCGACGGCCAAGGTCAAGGTGGGGGATGAGGTGAAATTCATGGCGGCAGAAGGTAACGGCCCTGTCAACGCACTCTCGACGGCTTTGCGTAGCGCCCTCTCGGCGGCATATCCGGTGTTGAAGACAGTGCGCCTGATCGATTACAAGGTGCGCATCTTGGATAGCGCCAACGGCACTTCCGCACAGATTCGTGTGCTCATCACCTTCCAAGGCGGTGGCCATGTATGGACCACCGTGGGGGCGAGTACGAACATTATCGATGCCAGCTGGCATGCGCTGTCCGATAGCTTGGAGTATGCCTTGGTGAAATTGGCCGAGACACCTGCTTTGGCCAGTTCGACCTTGGCGTAGATACGGCCTGCTGTGGCATAATCGCCAGCCCCGCGAAAGTATAAAAAATGAACGCTCAAACTCTTTACGACAAACTTTGGAACAGTCATCTGGTGCGCACCGAACCGGACGGTACGGCTTTGATCTACATCGATCGCCACTTGGTGCACGAAGTCACCAGCCCGCAAGCCTTTGAGGGTATGCGCATGGCGAATCGCAAACCATGGCGTGTCGCTTCCATTCTGGCCGTGCCGGATCACAACGTGCCGACCACCAATCGTGCAGCAGGCATCACCGATCCCATCTCGCGTCTGCAAGTGGAGACGCTGGATGCGAACTGCGCCGAGCTGGGCATCACCGAATTCAAGATGGGCGACATCCGCCAGGGCGTTGTACATGTGATGGGCCCAGAGCAGGGCGCGACTTTGCCGGGCATGACGGTGGTGTGCGGTGATTCGCATACCAGCACGCACGGCGCGTTCGGCGCGTTGGCGCATGGCATCGGCACCTCTGAAGTCGAGCATGTGATGGCGACGCAATGTCTGGTGGCGAAGAAATCCAAGTCGATGCTGGTGAAAGTTGATGGCAAGTTGGGTCATGGCGTGACATCCAAAGACATCGCGCTGGAAGTCATTGGAATGATTGGCACCGCTGGTGGCACGGGCTACGCCATCGAATTCGGCGGCGACACGATTCGTGCATTGAGCATGGAAGGCCGCATGACCTTGTGCAACATGGCCATCGAGGCTGGCGCACGCGCCGGCATGATTGCCGCAGATGAAGTTACGTTTGCTTACATCAAGGGGCGTCCGTTCGCGCCTCAAGCTTCACAGTGGGATGCGGCTGTGACTTACTGGCGCACTTTGCACAGCGATGCAGGTGCGAAATTCGATACCACGATCACGCTGGATGCAGCCAAGATCAAACCGCAAGTCACTTGGGGTACATCGCCAGAGATGGTGTTGCCCGTGGATGGCATCGTGCCTGACCCCGCGAACATCACTGATGCCGTGAAGCGCAGCGATACCGAGCGCGCATTGCAGTACATGGGATTGAAGGCGAATACGCCGATCACTGAGATCAAGATCGACAAGGTGTTCATCGGCTCTTGCACCAACGGTCGTATCGAAGACATGCGTGCCGCCGCCGCTGTTGCCAAAGGTGGCAAAGTTGCCGCTAACGTCGTGTTGGCGATGGTGGTTCCCGGTTCTGGCTTGGTCAAAGCGCAAGCCGAGCAAGAAGGTCTGGACAAGATTTTTATCGCCGCGGGATTCGAATGGCGTGATCCAGGTTGCTCGATGTGCTTGGCGATGAATGACGACAAGTTGGCGTCGGGTGAACGTTGCGCCTCGACCTCCAACCGTAACTTCGAAGGTCGTCAGGGCCAAGGTGGGCGCACGCATCTAGTAAGTCCTGCGATGGCTGCTGCTGCTGCGATTGCGGGTCATTTCGTGGATGTCAGCAAGCAATGAGAGCAGCTCTGATCCTGTTGGTATCGCTGTTGTCAGCTTGTAATACATATTAAGCGGCGCGCGGCAATACGACAGGTTCAAAAGTCGTGGGTGGCGTGAAGCAGGATGCGACAGTGGCAGGTAAGACCATCGAGCGCGCAGCGGGAGAGATCGGTGATGCACTCAACAAGACGTTCAAGTGAACGGCTAATTACGGACGATAGATGATGCAAAAATTCGAAAAGTTCACTGGTTTGGTTGCTCCATTGGATAGAGCTAACGTCGATACCGACGCCATCATCCCCAAGCAATTCTTGAAATCCATCAAGCGCTCTGGCTTCGGCCCTTACGCATTCGACGAGTGGCGTTATCTGGATCACGGTGAGCCCGGTATGGATTGCAGCAAGCGTCCTCTGAACAAGGATTTCGTGTTGAACCAACCGCGCTACCAAGGTGCGCAGGTGCTGCTAGCGCGCGAGAACTTCGGTTGCCGACATCTTCTTCAACAACTGTTTCAAGAACGGCATGCTGCCCATCAAGTTGACGGCAGACAAAGTCGACGAGTTGTTCAAGGCGGTGGATGCCAAGGATGGTTACGCTTTGGTCGTCGATCTGGTGCAGCAGACGCTCACTACACCTGAGGGCGCTGTTTACAAATTCGAAGTGGATGAGTTCCGCAAGCATTGTCTGTTGAATGGGCTGGATGACATCGGCCTGACCTTGCAACATAAGGCTGATATCAGTTCGTTCGAAACGAAGCATCGCGCTTCGCAACCGTGGTTATTTGCATAATTCTCAAAAGGGTTAGAAATGAAGATCGCAGTCTTGCCGGGTGACGGCATCGGAACAGAGATCGTTGCGCAGGCAGCGAAGGTATTGGAAGCATTGCGCAGCGACGGTCTGAAAATCGAGATGGAGTACGCTCATCTCGGCGGTGCGGCTTATGACGCGGAAGGTGATCCGTTCCCAAAATCGACTGAGGAATTGGCAAAAGCATCGGATGCGGTCTTGCTGGGGGCGGTGGGTGGTTATCAGTACGATACCTTGCCGCGTGATATGCGTCCAGAGCGCGGTCTGCTGCGCATCCGCAAGGAGCTCAATCTGTTCGCCAATCTGCGTCCCGCGTTGCTCTATCCAGAACTGGCAAATGCTTCCACGTTGAAGCCTGAAGTCGTCTCCGGTCTGGACATCATGATCGTGCGCGAACTCACTGGTGACGTGTATTTCGGTCAGCCGCGCGGTATCACGACATTGCCGAATGGTGAGCGCGAAGGCGTGAACACCATGCGTTACTCTGAGTCGGAGATCATCCGTATCGGTCGCGT
>VBWD01000071.1 GCA_006218055.1 Gallionellaceae bacterium | reverse complement strand
GGATGGAACCGGTACCATCGGTACCATCCGGTACCATCGGTACTTCGTGCCAACCCTGGTCACACCCAAGAGTCGGTGACGGGCGTGCGCGCGGGGTGCGTAGCCGCGTCAAAGCTGTTTATCGCGGGGATGCGTCGTTTCTCGCGGTGTGGCATGCTGCAGTACGTCGACGACTTATTCCAATTCATTCGACCACAACAATCGATCGACGAGGTGAAGAACCAGTTGGCAGTGCATCTGTGCGATTCTGGAGTCGAATACTTCGGGCCGAAAACGAAGGTGATTGGCGGAGTGGGAGGCGAGCGTGAGCCCTTCTTCGCCCTCGGAGCCATTGCTACTCCTGAGCCACGTGACATTGTGCAAACTGATCGACTCTTCGAACGCAAATTACGCCCAACCATCGACATCATGCTCAAACTTACATCACTCAAGGTACCATTGCAGGTGAAGCTGTTCATGCTTCGCATTCTCGAATTACGATGCCGTTTTGTTGTCGAGTCCACAATCGTGGCTCAATGCGGAAATTGGTCGCAGACATGTGACAAAGTCATTCGTGAAGTGTTGAGCGAAATCTTTGAGCTTCATCACATGCCGGAAGCCCACCGTACCCTAATCTCACTACCCGTGGGGAAGGGTGGGCTCGGCTGTGCGCAGATGGAAGCGCGGTTCGCATGGGCGCAGAATCGATCAAAAGCGGCGTACATGGAAGCGCTCAAGTCGTTTTGGTTGACCCCACAGGGAATGGGCATGGATTGTCCGGAGGCGCTGACGCTTCCTGTGCCACCCGTGGATACCACATTGCTGCTGATGTCAGCGGACGATGCCGTGCAGAAATTCTTTGAGCTTGTCCCACAGCATCGCATTGTTTCGTGCATGATCAAGCAGCGTTACTGCCCTCAGCGTCACTTGCTGCTTGAAGTTCCTGCGGCTCCGTTCGTCATCAGTGACAGTGCCTGTCGCGCGTTAGTGTGGGCGCGCCTGGCGTATCTGCCAGCGCCTGGCGTATCTGCCACCCACCGTCGTCAGCCCTTGCGATATTGACGAAACGAGGGAAACGCGTTATCAGCATTTCGTCAGGTGTTCACTGTGTCGTCAGGCAACAATACGGCACAACACCGTCCTTTACGAAATTGGTCGGTCATTGCCCAAAATCGGAATTTGCACGCAGGTCAACCCCAATACGTTGCCTCTACCTCCGGTGGAAGCAACAGATGATGAATCGCAACAGCCACAATCACAACAACCAGAAGTGTGGCTCGAACGCGCGGTCACCGGGCCGGATTTGTTGTTGAACCTGCAACCGACGCAGTGCTTGGATTTGACGATCATCAGCCCGATCGGGGGTGTGCGAGCAGATGGAGAGCGCATTTATGTCAACGACGTCATGTCCAGAGCAAAATACCTCAAGGATCGAACTTACGCACAATGGCATTCCTACTACGGACAATTTGACCAAGGCATCACTTGTATTCCATTCATCATGTCATCCAACGGCTTCTTTTCACATGACACTCTATCATGGATGAAACAACTTACCGACAATCGGCGCGAAGCGCGGTGGTGGCCCAGCTTCCTCCAACTGAATCTGCAAAAAGTTCTCGCAGAAGCGGCTGCCGTCATCTTTCTCTCGCGGTCGGCTCACCGAGTTGCAAGCAAGAAATTCTTTGCCGCGAACCCAGCCAGAACCAACCAGGCGCTACATGCAGCAGGATTCAGAGACCAGCGACCTCACGTGGACGCCGCCGTGGGCGCGGATGCGTGTGCTCAGCAGCAAAGTCCTCCCCAGGTCCAGCACCCCGTGCAAGCACCCGCCCCGGCGAGCAGAAATTTTCAAAATGCGCTATCTAACTCTTGTACCATCGCAAAACCAACATTTTCCGTAGCAGCTACTCACGATCAAGGCACTGTTGAAAGGGCTCCATCCAGACATCATAACACGCATTCCCATTGATGCGTCCACTAATCGGTAACAATCTTTTACGTGTATTAATACCCCCTCGGTACACAAACCGCCGGGGTATTATTACAAATGTCATCGTCGCTTGTCTGCGCCGCCGCCGCCGCAGAATGCCCCGCAACCACGCTGGACGCATCCCTAGAGCGTCCTAGACGCTGTATTGTGCTCCCTCGCCCTCTTCTCCTCGCCCTCCTCGCCGCCGGCCTCCTGCTGGTCGTTGGCCCCTTCCTTGCCCTCCGTGCCGCCCCCTGGGAGTGGCCGTTTTCGCCTGCTTTTGCGTGGTGCGCCGGCGTCGGCGCGTTCATC
>VBWD01000070.1 GCA_006218055.1 Gallionellaceae bacterium | reverse complement strand
GTCATGGGTCCAATTCCCATTGAGGGCTCTTTTTGCCGGTTGTACAAAAATACTAAGCGAATAAATGGTTATTTAAGGAGAGGATCATGGCCAAGCAGAAGTTCGAACGAAACAAACCGCATTTGAATATTGGCACGATGGGTCACATTGACCATGGAAAGACGACCCTGACGGCTGCCATCACCAAATACTGTGGATTTTTAGGACACGCAGAATTTCGGGCATACGATCAGATCGATAACGCGCCAGAAGAAAAAGCGCGCGGAATCACGATCAACATTGCCCACGTTGAATACGAAACCGAAGCACGTCACTATGCACATGTTGACATGCCCGGTCATCGTGACTACATCAAGAACATGATCACCGGTGCCGCCCAGATTGATGGCGCGATCCTTGTAGTGGCAGCACCAGATGGTGCCATGCCCCAGACCAAGGAACACGTACTGTTGGCCCGCCAGGTGGAAGTGCCGAGCATCGTGGTCTTCCTGAACAAAGTCGATCAGATGGGCGATCCTGAATTGCTCGAACTGGTTGAGATGGAACTGCGTGAGATGTTGACCGATTACAAGTTCCCGGGCGATGCAACCCCGATCGTGCGCGGAAGCGCCCTGAAGGCGTTGGAATCCACCAGCACCGACCCGAATGCACCCGAATACGAATGCATCAAAGAACTGATGCGTGTGGTTGATGAGTACATTCCCCAGCCCATTCGCGAGATTGAAAAACCATTCATGATGCCGGTTGAAGATGTCTTCTCGATCAAAGGCCGTGGAACAGTTGTAACCGGTCGTGTCGATCGTGGTCACATCAAGATTGGCGATCCGGTAGAGATCGTTGGTTTACAAGAGAAGAGTAAAGCATCCGTTTGCACGGGTGTTGAGATGTTCCACAAGCTGCTGGATGAAGGACAGGCTGGAGACAACCTGGGACTTCTGTTGCGCGGCATTGAGCGCTCGGATGTAGAGCGCGGCATGGTTGTTGCCAAACCTGGCAGCATCACCCCGCACACCAAGTTTATGGCACAGGTCTACATCTTGAAACGTGAAGAAGGCGGACGCCACAAACCTTTCTTCTCTGGCTATCGCCCGCAATTCTACATCCGCACCATGGATGTGACCGGAACCTGCAAGCTTCCTGAAGGTGTTGAAATGGTTATGCCTGGTGACGATATCGCCATGGAATGTGACCTGATCATCCCAGTTGCGTTGGAACAAGGCTCCAAGTTTGCTGTTCGCGAAGGTGGTCTAACGGTTGGCGCCGGTGTGATCACTAA
>VBWD01000043.1 GCA_006218055.1 Gallionellaceae bacterium | reverse complement strand
CGATGTATCGCTCGACCAACTAGGCGAAACGTCATTGGGTGACATGAAGGTCAAAGTCATCGACCCAGTGAGTGACTATGCCGAGTTGATGGAATCGTTATTCGACTTCCCTGCCATCCGCGCTCTGCTGACCAGCGGTTTCCGCATCAAGTTCGATGCGATGCATGCCGTGAACGGCCCCTATGCCAAAGAGATATTGGAAGGTCGCCTAGGCGCACCTATTGGTAGCGTGATGAACTTCGTCCCACTGGAAGATTTCGGTGGCGGGCATCCAGATCCCAACCTAACCTACGCACATGACCTCGTTGAGATCGTCTATGGCAAAGACGCGCCTGACTTCGGCGCAGCTTCCGATGGTGACGGCGACCGCAATATGGTCTTGGGGCAACGCTTCTTCGTCACCCCGTCTGACAGCCTAGCCGTCATCGCCGCCAATGCCACCTTGGTGCGCGGCTATAGCAAAGGTGTCGCCGGTGTAGCGCGCTCTATGCCAACCAGCGCTGCCGTTGATCGCGTAGCCAAAGCATTGAACATCCCTTGTTTCGAGACCCCTACAGGCTGGAAGTTCTTCGGCAATCTAATGGACGCTGGCAAGGTCACCTTCTGCGGTGAGGAAAGTTTTGGCACAGGCTCCGACCACGTGCGCGAAAAAGACGGTCTGTGGGCGGTGTTGTTCTGGCTCAACATCTTGGCTGTACGCAAGCAATCGGTTGAATCCATCGTGCGCGAGCATTGGGCGAAGTTTGGGCGCAACTTCTATTCACGTTACGACTACGAAGGCTTGCCCACCGAGGATGCGAATGGTGTGATGACACATCTGCGTGACAACTTCGCCGCACTCACTGGAAAACAGTTCGGAAAATATACCGTCGCCACGTGCGATGACTTCAGCTACACCGACCCTGTCGATGCCAGCGTCAGCAAGAACCAAGGCATCCGCATCTTGTTCAGCGATGGCTCACGCATCATCTTCCGTCTGTCTGGCACAGGCACAGAAGGCGCGACGTTACGCATCTATCTGGAAGCGTATGAGGCCGATGTCACCAAACATCATCTGGATGCGCAAGAGGCGTTGAAAGAGTTGATACAGATCGGCCTGAACATCTCCGAGTTGATCGCCCGCACCGGACGTCAACAGCCTACGGTCATCACTTGATCTTATTGGAGGGGGTTGCTGCGACGGCAGCGCTTGCAGTAGCCTCACCGATGACTTGAAAAAAAACCTCGCCCTGCTTGACCATGCCGAGCTCGCTTCGAGCGCGCTCTTCCAAAGCTTCAGTACCCTTCTTCAGATCCTTCACTTCGGCATCTAAAACAGCGTTGCGCTGCCTAGCTTGTTCGTTGATCTCTTTTTGTTCGTTGAGTTGGCGATTGTTGTCCCACACCTTGAGCCAACTGCCCTTACCCAGCCATAAGGGATATTGCAACAGCAGGATAAGGGCCAAAAAGATGTAGGTTACAACTCTCACAGCGACTAATTAGCCCAGCTGGTAGTAAGCCCCACGGCCAGGGTAGGAAGCACTGTCACCGAGATCTTCTTCGATACGCAACAACTGGTTGTATTTCGCCATACGGTCAGAACGCGACAAGGACCCTGTCTTGATCTGCATGGAGTTAGTCGCTACAGCCAAGTCAGCGATGGTGGAATCTTCTGTCTCACCGGAGCGATGCGAGATCACTGCGGTGTAACCGGCACGCTTCGCCATCTCGATAGCTGCAAAGGTCTCAGTCAGCGTACCGATCTGGTTCACTTTGATCAGGATGGAGTTGGCGATACCGCGCTTGATGCCTTCGCGCAGGATCTTGGTGTTGGTCACGAACACATCGTCACCCACCAACTGGATCTGCTTGCCGAGGCGATCCGTCAATGCCTTCCAACCGTCCCAATCATGCTCACTCATACCGTCTTCCAGTGTGATGACCGGATACTTATCGACCCACGAAGCGTACATGTCGATGATCTGCGCAGCAGTCAACACCAAACCGTCTGCCTTCAGATGGTATTTGCCATCCTTGTAGAACTCGGAAGCCGCTGCGTCGATACCGATCGCCACATCTGCACCGGGTACATAACCAGCCGCTTCGATCGCTTCAACGATGACTTTCAATGCGGCCTCATTGGAACCTAAAGCCGGTGCGAAACCGCCTTCGTCACCGACTGTCGTGGTCAAGCCGCGATGATGCAAGATCGCCTTCAACGCATGGAACACTTCCGCACCACAACGCAATGCTTCGCGGAAGCTTTGTGCGCCGACGGGAATGATCATGAATTCTTGGATGTCCGCACCGCCCGTAGCGTGTGCGCCGCCGTTGATGATATTCATCATCGGCACTGGCATCTCCATGCGTGCTGCACCACCAAGGTAGCGGTACAGTGGCAATCCACTCTCTTCAGCAGCGGCACGTGCCACAGCCATGGATACCGCCAAGATAGCGTTGGCCCCCAAACGGGATTTGGTATCTGTGCCATCCAAATCGATCATGGTCTGATCGATGAATGCTTGTTCAGCCGCATCCAAACCAATGATCGCTTCGGCGATCTCGGTGTTCACATTCTCAACTGCCTTCAGTACGCCCTTACCCAAGTAGCGCTGCTTGTCGCCATCACGCAGCTCGATGGCTTCCTTCTCACCTGTGGAAGCACCAGACGGCACGGCCGCACGGCCCATCACGCCAGATTCGAGCAACACGTCCGCTTCTACAGTCGGGTTACCACGGGAATCCAAAATCTCACGGGCGATTACATCAACGATTGCACTCATTCTCTATTCCTTCTTTCACACACTTTTTAAGTTAACGTTCTCTTCGATAAAACCTTGTTGCTTCACCAAAGCGTCAAGCACTTTGAGTGTCTGCAACATCTCTTGCAGATGTCCCAAGGGGAATGCATTCGGGCCATCCGACAATGCTTTTGCGGGATCAGGGTGAGTTTCCATAAACACCCCTGCCACGCCTGCTGCCACCGCGGCACGTGCCAATACGGGCACAAATTCGCGCTGCCCACCGCTCGCCGTGCCTTGACCACCAGGCAATTGAACAGAGTGCGTGGCATCGAACACAACTGGGCATCCCGTGTTGCGCATCACCGCCAAGGAGCGCATGTCCGACACCAGATTGTTGTAACCGAATGACGCGCCGCGTTCACACACCATGATGGTGTCGCCGCCGCTCACTTCGCGCGCTTTATCCACCACGTTCTTCATATCCCATGGCGAAAGGAACTGACCTTTCTTGATATTCACCGGTTTACCCGACTTCGCCACGGCATGGATGAAATCAGTCTGACGGCACAAGAAAGCAGGCGTCTGCAACACATCGACAACCGATGCGACAGGCGCAATCTCATCTTCATCATGCACATCGGTCAGCACTGGCACGCCGATCTGAGCTTTGACCTTCTCCAGAATCTTCAGTCCCGCTTCCATGCCGAAACCTCGGAAGGTCTTGCCAGAACTACGGTTGGCTTTGTCGTAAGAAGATTTGTAGATGAACGGGATACCGAGCTTCTGGCAGATCTCTTTCAACTGTCCCGCAGTGTCGATCGCCATCTGTTCGGATTCGATCACGCAAGGACCGGCAATCAAGAACAGCGGCTTATCTAAGCCAACATCAAAGTTGCATAGCTTCATACGGCTTCCTTATGCGCCACAGCAGCATTGACATAAGCCTCAAACAAAGGATGTCCGTCACGCGGTGTAGAAGTGAACTCAGGGTGGAACTGCACACCGACGAACCATGGGTGTTGGCTTTGTGGCAATTCCATCATCTCAGGTAGATCCTCGGATGGTGTACGCGCAGAGATGATCAAGCCTGTCTTTTCCAATGCTGGAACGTAATGATTGTTCACCTCGTAACGATGGCGGTGACGCTCATTCACTTCGTTGCCATAGATTGACTGAGCCATGGTGCTTGGCTTGATTGGACAACGTTGCGAGCCTAAACGCATGGTGCCGCCCATGTCGGAATCGGCACTGCGTTTGGCCACCTTACCATCACGATCCAACCACTCAGTGATCAGTGCGACGACTGGATGTTCTGTTTCCAGATTGAACTCGGTACTGTTCGCATCCGCCATACCTGTTACGTGACGAGCATATTCGATGACAGCGAGTTGCATACCTAGGCAGATACCCAAGTACGGAATCTTGTTCTCACGCGCATAACAGATTGCAGCGATCTTACCTTCCGTACCACGCACACCGAAACCACCAGGCACAAGAATCGCATCAAGAGCCTTCAAGCAATCCGTACCTTCAGTCTCGATAACTTCAGAATCCAAATATTCTATTTTCACACGCGTCGAGGTATGGATGCCTGCATGACGCAACGCCTCGATCAATGACTTGTATGACTCCGTCAGATCGACATACTTGCCAACCATGCCAATGGTGATCTGATGCTTTGGGTTTTCCTGTGCCGTGATGAGATTATTCCAAACGGACAAATCAGCTGGTGGTGCATTCAAAGCCAATTCGTCACAGATGATTCGATCCAAACCCTGCTCGTGCAGCATTTGTGGCACTTTATAGATGCTATCCACGTCCCACATCGAGATCACGCTGTCTTCACGTACGTTTGCAAATAGCGATATCTTTGAACGCTCGTCATCAGGGATACGGCGATCAGCACGACAAATCAATGCGGTCGGGAAGATGCCAATTTCGCGCAGTTTCTGTACGCTGTGTTGTGTTGGCTTTGTCTTCAATTCACCTGCGGTTGCGATATACGGAACCAGTGTCAGATGCACGTACGCGACTTGATTACGTCCCATGCGCAGACCCATTTGACGGGCAGCTTCCAGGAACGGCAACGACTCGATGTCACCCACTGTCCCACCAATCTCAACGATGGCTACGTCTGCCTTACCATCCAACGATGCAGCTGCCCCGCGTTCGACAAATGCTTGTATCTCATTGGTGATATGCGGAATCACTTGTACGGTCTTGCCCAGATATTCGCCGCGACGCTCCTTGCGAATGACGCTATCGTAAATCTGGCCCGTAGTGAAGTTATTGGCTTTGCGCATCTTGGCCGAGATAAATCGCTCGTAATGACCAAGATCAAGATCGGTCTCTGCGCCATCTTCCGTCACGAAAACCTCACCGTGTTGGAACGGGCTCATCGTGCCTGGATCGACGTTGATGTAGGGATCCAATTTGAGCATCGTGACCTTCAGTCCACGCGATTCAAGAATGGCCGCAAGTGAAGCGGCGGCTATGCCTTTTCCTAGGGAAGAGACAACGCCGCCGGTGATGAATATGTACTTTGTCATGGAGCGCGATGATACCGTAAAAGGTGTGTTCCCTCAAAGGGAACTATCGAAATATAAAAGCAAAAACCCTCAAGTTATTCACTTGAGGGTTTAGCTTTTGTAAGGAGTCTGACGA
>VBWD01000069.1 GCA_006218055.1 Gallionellaceae bacterium | reverse complement strand
GTAAGTCCATTGTTAAAAGCAATTAAAGCAGAAGTGATCCATGTGTCTGTTGGTCAGTACGACAACGGGGAATGGTATGCCACCTCGACCGTGCCATGGCTTGCGGCAGAAGGTAGCAGTCCGTGCAATGTGATGCAGACGATTAAGCAGATTGCTCCTGCGCTGTTGGGCGGGTTGTGCCTTGAAGTGCCGTTCGAGTTGAAATGGAGCATGGAGGATACAGCCAAATGAGGCACAGACTTATCACGGCAACGCTTCTCGCTGCGCTACTCCCAATGTCGTCCGCTGTGATGGCAGATGACTTGGGTGTGGTCGGCCCGACCCACGAGATCGTGGAGCGCGATGTACTGGAACTGATCACGTCAAAGCTGAAGCAGATGGAGCAATCGGGGGAGTTGGCCAAGTATCAGGAAGACTACAAGAACAAGGTCATTGCCAGCATTGAGCACCCAAGACCGCTGACTGGATTCAAAGCGACAGAAACGGCAGAAACACACTACTACGACCCGTCTATGGTGACGCAGAAGGACATCGTGGATGCAACAGGCAAAGTCTTATATCGGCGAGGAACGAAGGTCAATCCGCTGGATTACATCGGCTGGAATACCTATCTGCTGTTCGTGGATGGACGCGATGAAAAGCAACTCGCTTTCAGCAAGAAGATCGTGGCCACGTCGGACAGGCCAGTGAAGATCGTATTGGTAGCCGGTGAACCGCTGGCTTTGATGCGCAAGTGGAAGTCTTCAGTGTATTTCGACCAAGGCGGCAAGTTGATCAAGCGATTTGCCATCGCTCAAGTTCCCGCCATTGTGCGTCAGGAAGGAAAGAGGTTACGGATAGATGAACTACGTTACTAAAATTTTGTTCGCCGCAACGTTGCTGTTTGCGCAGAGCGCCAACGCTGGATTGGATTGTCAGGGGAAATTCCCAAATTTGGTCACCGACATCTGTTGGAGTTGCGCCTTCCCCATGAAATTCGGGGCTGGGCCACTGTCTCTCCCCATCTCGACAGGACAGGAAGACACGCCAGATCCCGGAGGTTCGCCTGTTTGCGCTTGCGGCCTGAATGTCGGGCTGAAGGTGAGCTTTTGGGAGCCAGTGCGGCACGTCGATGTGGTGCGTAAACCCTTCTGCTTGAGCGCGATGGGAGGTGTTGAGATCAATCCTGGCTTCGATGCGCCACATGGCACTCAAACCAAAAAAGACCACGCCGGCACCAGCTCGTTCTATCAGGCGCATTGGTACATCGATCCTGTGATGGTGGTAGTAGGCGCAGTGCTGGA
>VBWD01000068.1 GCA_006218055.1 Gallionellaceae bacterium | reverse complement strand
CGTTGGTGGCATTGCCATTACGGCCTCGCATAATCCCGCACCATGGAATGGTCTGAAGTTTCTTGATGAAGGGGGTGTCTTCCTCGATGCTGATGCAAATGCAAAACTGTGGCGCGCTGTGGATGAACGCTCCTTTGTTCTCTCCGCCGATCAACAGTCGGGCAATCTCGAAATGGTTGATGACGCATCAGAACTGCACATTCAACGCGTCCTCGATCTTGATGCCGTTCGTTCCGCGCCAATGGCCAACGGCGAACGTGTTGTTGTTGATGCTGTGAACTGTTCCGGCTCATTCATCGTACCGGCATTGTTAGAGGCCTTGGGCTATAGCGTGGTGCCGCTCTTTGTTGATGGCAGTGGGATCTTTCCTCACGTTCCGGAACCGATCGCTGAGAACCTTACCCAACTTGGTAACGCCGTGCGCGAGCATCACGCTGCCTTTGGTGTTGCCGTTGATCCAGATGCCGACCGCTTAGTGCTCTACGATGAAACAGGCGCGCCGATTGGAGAGGAGAGCACCATCACACTTGCAACTGAGGCCGTGATGGCGCTTGGTACACGAGGTGATGTAGTGGTGAACTATTCCACCACGCGCGCTGTGGATGACATTGCAACTGAACATGGATACGTTACCCACCGTGCCGCTGTTGGTGAGATCAACGTTGTCCGCTTGATGCAACGTGTGAATGCTGTGATCGGCGGAGAAGGATCCGGCGGTGTGATCTATCCTGCTTGTCATGCCGGACGTGACAGTATTGTGGGACTCGGTCTTATCACAGCCCTCCTACGTCATCGTAGCATCACCCTAGGGCAGGCATGCGCTACACTGCCGCAGTACGAAATGGTCAAGACCAAGATCGACCTCCCACAGGGCTTTGATATTGAGTCACTTCGTCATTCCGTCACTACGTCATTCACTGATGCAACGATCTCCACGGAAGACGGCGTCCATGCAGCCTGGCCCGACCGTTGGGTGCATGTTCGTGCGTCAAACACCGAGCCCATCATGCGCATAATAGCAGAAGCCCCTTCTCGCGACGAAGCCAATGAACTTGTTTCCCGTGTTCGCTCGTTGATCAATGGATAACACCGCACACTTGAGGGGCATCGCCGATGCCCGCGCCGTTCTTGCACTTTGTGTACGTGATGCCATTGACCGTGGACTCACCACGATGAAGGCTGAGGATCATTCCAGCGTAGAAGGCACCTTTACCATCGTGAAAGATGAGAAAAGCGGCAGTGTACTCTGTGTTCTTGATGCACTGCTACCGGCTGAGAGTCCGTTCGATGATG
>VBWD01000067.1 GCA_006218055.1 Gallionellaceae bacterium | reverse complement strand
ACTCCACATAGCCCGGCAGGCACGTCGCACAGTTGGTAGAGACGTTGGTCCCACGGGGGCACACACTGCACGCCGCTCCACTCCACGCATTCAAGCACGTGCAACGGCACCCCGTGAAAGTGTCCCCGGCAACGGTCTGGGCGTGGCTGTTGCAGTCCAACGCGTTGGTGCAACCTCTTGTACAATACGGGTAGTTTGTATAGCCGCTGACACACGCCGCACAATTCTGGTTCGGATCACATAACATGGGACACACGGCACACGTCGCGCCGGTCCATGATTGTGCGCAAGTGCAGGTGCAGCCGGTCCGTGTATTCCCGTTGACGGTGGCTGCATGACCCGAACAATTGGCAGTATTGTCGCAATTACGGTAGCACGGAGAAACACGGGAACCCCGAGAGTCAAAAAACAACATTTTCATGGTCCGAATGCGCCCCATCGAAGACAAAATACTGGTTGCAACTAGAAGTGAGACACACTTTAGCAGTATGGGTAGAACTCAGAGCCTGGAAGGCAACTGCTGCAATCCGTGCGCGGTTCTACACCATAGGGGCAGTAGCTGCAGGATGGTCCACTCCAACGGTTCGCACAATTACACGTACAACCCGTTTGGGAGTTGCCGGTGACGCTGATCGCATTGCCCGAGCAGTTCTGCAAGGTGTTACACTTTCGGTAACAATGGGGATACGGTCCGTCGTAAAAGAAACCGCAGCCCATGCAATCATTGTTTTCATCGTATGCCTTCGGACACACTTTGCATTGTCGGCCTTGCCAGTGGTTGCGGCAGGTGCAGTTGCACCCCGTGCTAATTGTGCCATTGACGAACTCCGCGTTGCCGGCACAATCCGTGACCACCGTGCAACGACGGTCGCGCTTGCACACTGGGTAGTTGGAGAAGTACGGGGCACAGCAGCAGGTGTGGGTGCTCGGAGTGCCCCCGGTGCTCCCAGGAGGAAAGCAGTAGCACCCGACGTTGTCATTTCCATACTTGGTCCACCCACTCGCGCACGCGACGATGGCACACGTCACATCACACACGGGAAAGTTGGTGTAGGTTGGGTCAGCACACGCGGCACAGTCCAGTGCCGCATTATACAGTCCTTCCATTTGTTGAGGCAGTGGCACTGGCAGCCCGTGGCGAAGTCTCCGGTGACACTCACTGTGTTCCTGCTGCAATCGATCGAGATGTTACACGCGCGGTTACAGGTAGGGTACCCGGTGAAGCCCACGCTGCACGCGGCACAGTTGGCGGCGGCGTCGTACCCCGTAGGGCACGCCGAACAGTTCAGCGACGAC
>VBWD01000042.1 GCA_006218055.1 Gallionellaceae bacterium | reverse complement strand
TGATGCCTTTAACCACTCGGCCACCCCTCCAAAAAGAGCGCGCGATTATCCATAGAACGTCCTAGCCTGTCAAAGGGAAAATAGGTAAAGGGGTGAAATCACATCTGAATCGACGGAAAAAACAAAGGGCAGGCGCTTACAACAAGCCCTTCTCTGCAAATGAGAGACATCCCGCCCCCGCCACGATGAAATGATCCAGCACACGCACATCCACCAAAGCCAGCGCCTGCTTCAAGGCATCGGTCAATAATTGATCGGATTGACTGGGTTCGGCGACACCCGATGGGTGGTTATGCGCGAAGATGATTGCCGCCGCATTGTGATACAGAGCCCGCTTCACCACCTCACGCGGATAGACGCTGGTCTGAGTCAGCGTACCGTGGAATAACTCCTCTGAAGCAGTCACCCGATGCTGAGCATCCAGAAAAAGTGCCACGAACACCTCTTGCTGGCGCCCCCTCAATAATAGTTGCAGGTATTCCCGTACCGCACGGGGAGAATTCAGCGCATCGCCCGCCCCCATTTCCTCCTGCAAAGCACGCCGCGAAATCTCCACCACGGCCTGAAGTTGCACATATTTAGCCTTCCCCAATCCATGAATCTCGCAGAACTCCTTTTCACTGGAGGCAATCAACTGTGTCAGATTGCCAAACCGCGCCAACAACTCACGCGCCAGATCCACCGCACTTTTACCCACCACCCCAGTACGCAAGAAGATTGCCAGCAACTCGGCGTCGGAGAGCGAAGATGCGCCGCGCTCCAACAATTTCTCTCTCGGGCGTTCGCCAGCAGGCCAGTCAATGATGCTCATGCTGAATCTCCCTATCTGACAAACATAAAGTCCGTATGAGTTTGTACCCTATCCGCCCACCTCACCCGCGTCAATATGCCAAACCTACCTATATATAGCTCCCGCACCTATCGCCACCAGCACATGACCTGCCGCGTCGAGCCTCGCACCTTCGGGCAGATTCGCCTACACCGCAAATTTCACCTCGAACGACATCGAGATCTACACCATCCCTCCTTCAAGTGGGTTGCTGACACGTGCAGGTTCGGTCACGACTGGTGCATATCTAATGGGCGGCACCTTCACCCACACACTCCCATAGCCACGCCTTAGCCATGCGGCCCGCTTTCTTGTTAAGATGCGCGCCACATGGAACAAGCCCTGACAAAACGCATCGTGCTCGGCATCACCGGCGGCATTGCAGCTTATAAAGCGGCTGAATTGGCGCGCCTATTGGTGAAGCAAGGCATCACCGTACAAGTCGTGATGACAGAAGCAGCAACGCATTTCATCACGCCCGCCACGATGCAAGCCCTCACAGGCAATCCAGTCCTGATCGACCAATGGCAAGACGACAAAGGCATGGCGCATATCCACTCCAGCCGTATCGCTGATGCCATCATCATCGCTCCTGCTACCGCCGATTTCATCGCCAAGCTAGCACATGGGATAGCAGACGATCTGCTCTCCACATTATGCCTCGCACGCGACTGTCCTTTATTGGTCGCACCTGCCATGAATAAACAGATGTGGGCTAATGCCGCGACACAGCGCAATGTGCAACGTCTACTTGCAGATGGTGTATCACTGCTTGGCCCCGCCAGCGGCGTGCAAGCGTGCGGCGAAGAAGGGGTGGGGCGCATGCAGGAAGCGGCGAAGCTTGCGCAAGACATTATCGCCACCTTCCAACCGCAAACGCTAGCTGGGCGCAAGATACTCATCACTGCCGGGCCTACCTACGAAGCCATCGATGCGGTACGCGGCATCACCAACCGTAGCAGCGGCAAGATGGGCTATGCCATCGCGCAGGCGGCAGCAGAGTTGGGGGCTGAAGTCACTCTAGTCTCAGGACCGACCTCACTCGCCCAGCCGAATAGCACACAAAGAATAGATGTCACCAGCGCGGCTGAGATGCTCGATGCGGTGAAGCAGCACATCTCCACTATGGATTTGTTCATCGCCGTGGCCGCTGTCGCCGATTACCGTGTGGCCCAGCCCAGCGAGCAAAAGATCAAGAAGAGCGACGCCGAGCTGACACTGGAACTCATTCCCAATCCCGACATCCTCGCCTACGTCGCCAACCTGCCTAAGCCACCATTCTGCGTGGGCTTTGCCGCAGAGAGCGAGAAACTGCGCGAACATGCGACCGAGAAACGTAAGAAGAAGAACATCCCATTGCTTGCGGCCAACTTGGCGCAGACCGCTATCGGCAGCGATGAAAGCGAATTAGTGTTGTTCGACGATGCGGGTGAGCATGTACTTCCTCGCGCCAACAAACTGACTTTGGCTCGCGCGTTATTGCGCCATGCCGCATCGCTCTACATGAAAGGAAATACAAAATGAAAATAGTGGATGTGAAAGTACTCGACCCGCGCTTGCATGAGAATCCGCCCGCTTACGCCACACCAGGCTCTGCTGGCATCGATCTGCGTGCATGCATCGAGAGCAGCATGACGATTCAGCCTGGGCAATGCGAACTCATCCCCAGCGGCATCGCGCTACACCTGAACGACCCGCACTATGCCGCGATGATCCTGCCTCGTTCAGGTCTGGGCCATAAACACGGCATCGTGCTGGGTAATCTGGTCGGCCTCATCGACTCCGACTATCAAGGACAGATATTCATCTCCATTTGGAATCGAGGACACCACCCGTTCAACTTGATGCCGATGGAGCGCATCGCCCAGTTGGTGATCGTGCCGGTGGCGCAAGTGCAGTTCAATCTCGTGGACGAATTCCCCATCAGCCACCGTGGCACGGGCGGATTCGGCAGTACTGGCAAGCACTAAACAGATTCGCCCAAAGAAAAAGCCTCGCATCTCTGCGAGGCTTGTTTCATTCCAGTATCACAATCAACGCTGAAGCTTGATATCCATCTCGGTGTTATCACCTTTACGAACCGAGACCTTCTCACTGGATGCTTTATATCCTTCGAGCTTGATGCCCACTTCATGCACACCCGCAGCGAACTCCGCGCGCAAGGGAGTCAGGCCAAAATAGATACCGTCCACATACACTTTGGCACGTGACGGACTAGAACTGATCGTCAACGTGCCATTTGCAAACACTGATTCAGCTTGGGTGACCGCAGGAACAACAGCAGAGGCGACACTGCCTGCCGAATTGGAATAGACCGTCACCCCTTGCACCGGCTTGATACCCACCACCATATTGAACATCTCAGGCCGAGTCGCCATCAGCACTGACAAAACGGATTCAGTCGTCTTGGTTGAAACCACACCCAGCTTCCATCTCAAAAAATCAGCAACGTCTTTTTTACCATTCCCCGAGGTTCCCGCATAACGCTCTGCTCGTTCCACAACCAAACCAGACCAGATCACCTGGCCGCTTGCAACTTCTGTCAGCGTGGATTCGATGGCGATGTTCACATAATCACGATCTTTGACATCGATGCTCAACTCCTTCACCGCGCCACTCAGTTGGAATTGCGCGTTTGCAGCATCCGCGGTCAACACTTGGAGACCTGCATCACCCAGACGCTTCTTCATCGACTCCGCCACCACTTCGGTCGCCTCACGATCCGACATGATGTCTTTACCCGTCAAACCTGTGATGCGACTATTTGACGTCCCCACACGGCGCGGACTATCAACCTGACGGGCGTCAGAGTATCCAGCCATGCGCACCGTGATCTGATATTTTTCCTGCCTTGCGTTAGGCCCGGGTTTGGCATCCTCACGAATGCGCAATTCATTACCCGCCTCTGTCGCCGAGCCAAAGAAATTGGCGCAACCCGCGACACCAAAGGAAAGAAGGGAGACCACGATCAGCGAACGAATTTTAAACATGATGCATCCTTTGAGTGAATAAATGAAAAGAGCGAATGAACGTCAGGCGCGCATTCGCTCTTCCAGCTTTGCTTGATGGATCAACCGCGCGCGATGACCGCTTCGATCTCGGACAGGGTACGTGCCAATTCAAAGCTTTGTACCTGCGCACCAAGCTGGCGTGCGATTTGAGTGATAGAGAACAAGCCACACACGGACTGGCGACCATCAACCTCGGACGCCACCAAAGAATGCTGGCGATTTGCTTGCTTCAAGCTGGCCACGATATCACCCACAGTGGCACCTTTTATGTCCTGGATATTCAACACTTCCAGTTCACGCTGCGTCGTCATGATGTCGCGCACCATGATGTCGGCATGGGTGCCACCCATGTTCTGCAGGAAGCGCATCGGCTTCTCGCCCAAGATATCGCTAGCCGTGATCAAGCCGGCGATCTGCTCGTTGTCATCCAACACCAGCAACATACGCACACCATATTTGATCATCTTGGCATTCGCTCTATCCATCGAAGTCTTGGCGCGCACGCTAACGACCGAGATTTTGGTCAGATCGGTCATCACATCAGCAGCTGGGCTAGCCAGCTTGACGCGTTCAGGCAGATTCTGAACCGGGCGCACGAATGAAGAGCCTGTCTTCAAGGGTGCGGATTGCAAAGCTTTGAACTGAGTTGGCATGTTTCCTCCTGTTGATTTAGTGAATTCAGTCACCCTTGTGGGTGATTTTGCATCTGTGTTGCCGTATTCCTTAACGCTGGCAGATAACGCACCAATTCGTTCAGCGCCAAACGATACACGTCGCGCTTGAACTCGATGACCGAGTCTAATTCGATCCAATAATCGTTCCAACGCCACGCATCGAACTCTGGATGCTCACAGGCGCGCAAACAGACATCCGTATCGCGTCCGACCAATCGTAATAAGAACCAAATCTGCTTCTGGCCTTTGTAATGCGAACGCGACTCTTTTTTACCCCAACTTTGCGGCACATCGTAACGCATCCAATCGCGGGTACGTCCAAGTATCTGGACATGTTCAGACAACAAGCCGACTTCCTCATGCAACTCGCGGTACATCGCCTGCTCTGGCGTTTCGCCATGCTGGATACCGCCCTGCGGGAATTGCCAAGCATCCTGACGGATGCGCTTGCCCCAAAACACCTGATTCTTTGCGTTGGTCAGAATGATACCGACATTCGGGCGATAACCTTCTCGGTCTATCATGATTCGCCCCATACAGTTTTTCAATGGGGCGGATTGTTCCACATTTCGCCCCCACTGGAAAGACGGAAGAGCCTCCTTACAGTAGAATCGCGCCCTCTTAACCAGCTCGAAGAGTACTGAACATGCGCGTTTCACAATTTTTCATCTCCACCATCAAAGAAGCCCCGACCGAGGCCGAGCTGCCAAGCCACCGCCTGATGTTGCGTGCAGGCTACATCCGCAAACTGGCCAGCGGCCTATACACATGGATGCCTCTGGGCCTACGTGTGCTGCGCAAGGTCGAGAACATCGTGCGCGAAGAAATGAACAAGAGCGGCGGCATCGAACTGTTGATGCCCGCAGTACAACCCGCCGAACTGTGGCAAGAGACCGGGCGCTGGGAAGTGTTCGGCCCGCAGATGTTGAAGATCAAGGATAGACACGACAACCAGTTCTGCTT
>VBWD01000066.1 GCA_006218055.1 Gallionellaceae bacterium | reverse complement strand
ACAGCAGTCTTACCTGTCTGACGGTCGCCGATGATCAGTTCGCGTTGACCGCGACCGACCGGAACCATGGAGTCGATGGACTTCAGACCAGTTTGTACTGGTTGATCAACAGACTTACGTGCGATAACGCCAGGAGCGACCTTTTCGATCTTGTCGGTCATCTTGGCATTGATCGGGCCTTTGCCGTCGATCGGTTGACCCAGCGCGTTCACTACACGACCGCGCAGTTCTGGACCTACAGGCACTTCCAGGATACGTCCCGTACATTTCACTGTGTCGCCTTCGGTGATGTGCTCGTATTCACCCAGGATAACCGCACCTACGGAGTCACGCTCAAGGTTCAGCGCCAGACCAAAAGTGTTGCCTGGGAATTCCAACATCTCGCCTTGCATCACATCGGACAAACCGTGTACGCGAACGATACCGTCGGTGACGCTGACCACTGTACCTTCAGTGCGCGCTTGGGTCAGTGCTTCGAAGTTCTCGATGCGACTGCGAATCAGATTACTAATTTCGGAAGGGTTGAGCTTCATCTGGATTTCCTCATTCTTGATAATTCTTTATCAGGCCAAGTGGGTAGCAATTAAGCAAGCGCATTCGCCATTTCGCCAAGGCGTGTGAGCGCGGAGCCGTCGATCACCTTGTCTCCAGCACGGATTACCACACCACCCAGCAGATCTTTTTTCACGTTACAAGCCAACTTGATTTCACGGCCCATACGCTTCTTCAGCGAGCTGACGATCTTGTCTTGTTGTGCTGCAGACAGTTCGAACGCGGAATCGACCACTACATTGACCGTCTTCTCAGCATCCGCTTTCAACACTTCGAACAACTCAGCGATCTCGGGCAATACCAGCAGACGCTGGTTATCAGCCAAGACGCGCACGAAGTTGCGTTGCTGTGCATTCGCATCCGCGCCTACAAAAGCATCCATCAGATCAGCCACTTTAGCCGTGGACACCTTTGGGTTGCTCACAACGGCTCGCATGTCGGCGTTCTGCACCACATCAGCCAGACCCAGCAACAACTCGGACCAAGCTTTCAGTGCATTCTGCTTTTGCGCTTCTTCGAACGCTGCTTGAGCGTATGGACGTGCAATAGTAATGGCGTTAGACATGTCAATCAGATTTCCGCAACGAGTTTATCGAGCAAGTCGTTGTGTGCCTTAGCATCGATCTCGCGGCCCAGGATCTTACCGGCACCTGCCAGCGCGATGGCCGACACTTGTGTACGCAGCTGTTCTTTGGCACGGAATACTTCTTGATCGATCTCAGCCTTGGCACCGGCGATGATACGGTCGCCTTCTAC
>VBWD01000065.1 GCA_006218055.1 Gallionellaceae bacterium | reverse complement strand
TGATAGAGGCGGCGATCTTTGCATTGTCGAGGTTGCCTACTGATTGCAATTTCTTTTCTAGCGCGGACGCTTGATAGCTTATCGCTGCGATCTGTTGCCCGAGACTATCGTGCAACTCACGTCCGATCGAACGTTTGTGAGTTTCTTCCATGTCGATCATGGCGTTCCCTAGTCGTTTGCGTTCGGTGATGTCGATCAGCAGAACGAAGAAGCCTTGGATCTTTTCATCTTCACGATGGGGTATGTAATGCGCAAGTGCTTCGCGTTTCTCGCCGCTAGGTAGCACGATGCTGCGTTCGAATTCCTGATCTTCGCCATTGAGGGCGGCCTGGATGTGCGGCTCATTGAGCTTGAATAGCTCATCGCCCAACAAATCCTTTAGATGGATATCACGCATTTGTTCCTGTGTCTTGCCGAACCACTTCTCATATTCTTTATTAGCAAAAACAGAGCGCAAATCATTGGACCAGTAACCTATCAAGCCGGGTATGTGATCGATGATCGCATTGATGAAGCTTTTGCTGTGGCGAAGCGCGTTTTGCATCTTGATCTGATCAGGCGGTTATTTGCGCACAGGTGGTTCCAGATTGCCAGTGAGCATCGTGAACACGCCTGTCTTGCGCTCTTTGAAGTAATGCTGAAGTGCGTATTTGACGGGGCGGAACGCCAGGGTGTCCCACGGTATCTCTTCTTCGGTAAATAGCTTTACTTCCAAACTTTCCACGCCGGGTGAAAAATCCAGATCGAGCAGGGTGGCGCGATACAGCAGTTGCACTTGATTGATGTAGGGGAGGTTGTACATGGCGTACAACTCGTGGATCTTCACGCGGGCGTTGGCTTCTTCCAAGGTCTCGCGTGCAGCGCCTTCTTCAGTGGTCTCGCCGTTCTCCATGAATCCGGCAGGGAGTGTCCACAGGCCGTGGCGGGGTTCGATGGCGCGGCGACATAACAAGACACGACCGTCTTCCCATACAGGGATACAACCGACGATGTTGCGCGGATTTTGATAGTGGATGGTGTCGCAGGCGGTGCAGATGTAGCGCTCGCGGCTGTCGTCCTGCGGGATGCGCAGTTCGACGGGTGAGCCGCATTCTGCG
Organism: Gallionellaceae bacterium; assembly: GCA_006218055.1. Lineage (GTDB taxonomy): Bacteria > Pseudomonadota > Gammaproteobacteria > Burkholderiales > Gallionellaceae > Sideroxyarcus. Next base: position 213 of record VBWD01000065.1, on the reverse strand, counting down.
CAGTATTTCAAATCATATCTCCCAGAACTTCCACCATGGCGTCTCGCTCTCTTTGAAGTAGGTCTTCGAGGGCTTGATGCCGTCTTTGGCGATGTTGCTGTCGAGGATACGTTGCGTGTCTTGGCTCAGGTCGTTCAGGCCAAGGCGGTGATATGCCTGCACCATGATCTGCAAAGCGTCACGCGTCTGCGGGGTGTTGGGGTAGCTCTTCAG
>VBWD01000064.1 GCA_006218055.1 Gallionellaceae bacterium | reverse complement strand
CTTCCATACCAAAGGTGCGCGATTCATCCGGCACGATAGGCACGATCTGTTTGCCGATGTTCTTGTCTTTCACCAGCACGCCGAGCAAACGCACGAACGCCATGGTGGTGGAGAACTCACGCTCTTCACTCGACTTCAGCAACGCATCAAACGCGGACAGTTCAGGAATTTGTAACGCAGTGGTCACTGGATTGCGGGCAGGAACAGCGCCCATGACCGCGCCGCGTTCGCGCAGATATTTCTCTTCCAGGCTGCCTGCTTCAGGGCGCACGAACGGCAGTTTGGGCAATTGCTCATCGGTGACCGGAATGTTGAAACGGTCACGGAATTTACGCAGCGCATCCGCATCCACTTTCTTTTGTTGGTGCGTGGTGTTCTGGCCTTCGCCAGCATCACCCATACCGTAACCCTTCACCGTCTTGGCGAGGATGACGGTCGGTTGGCCGGTGTGCTTAGATGCAGCCGCATAGGCCGCGAATACTTTGTGCGGATCGTGACCGCCGCGATTCAAACGCCAGATCTCGTGGTCTGACATGTCGGCAACCAACTCCAACAATTCTGGATATTTGCCGAAGAAGTGTTTGCGCACATAAGCGCCGTCTTTCGACTTGTAGGTTTGGTAATCACCATCCACCACTTCTTCCATGCGTTTCAGTAATAGACCCGTCTTGTCTTTAGCCAACAGACGATCCCACTTGCCGCCCCACACCACTTTGATGACATTCCAACCTGCGCCACGGAACACACCCTCCAATTCCTGAATGATCTTGCCGTTACCGCGCACTGGGCCATCCAAACGCTGCAAGTTGCAGTTGATGACAAAGATCAGATTGTCCAAACCTTCGCGACCGGCCATCGAGATCGCGCCCAATGATTCCGGCTCGTCCGTCTCGCCATCGCCCAGGTACGCCCATACCTTGCGGCCATTGGTTTGCGCCAAGTTGCGGTGTTGCAAATAGCGCATGAAACGCGCTTGATAGATCGCCATCAAAGGGCCCAGGCCCATCGACACGGTGGGGAACTGCCAGAAATTCGGCATCAACCACGGGTGAGGATAAGAAGACAATCCATCGCCATCCACTTCTTGGCGGAATTTATACAGTTGCTCTTCGCTGATGCGGCCTTCCATAAAGGCACGCGCGTATACACCGGGAGACGAGTGACCTTGGAAGTACACCAAGTCGCCGCCGTGCGTATCTGTCTTACCGTGGAAGAAGTGGTTGAAGCCCACGTCATAGAGTGTCGCCGCAGAAGCGAAGCTGGCGATGTGGCCGCCCAGCTCGGAAGATTCCTTGTTCGCATTCAACACGATGGCCATCGCATTCCAGCGCATGATTGCGCGAATACGATGTTC
>VBWD01000063.1:1407-1816 GCA_006218055.1 Gallionellaceae bacterium | reverse complement strand
CCGTGTCCATAGACGAGCCCTGTACGCTCGTCGTTGATCAGTGAACTTGCAGGGTGATTTACATTTGAATTGAGCGTGCTCGATGCCGTGGCTACCGAACCGGCACTCGATAGTGCCACGTTGACTGGCACTGCCATAGCAGATGACACCAAGCTCAAGAACAATGCAAAAGCCATAAATCCTGTTTGCATAGCTTGGACGATCAGTTGACTACCGTCGATACGGTTGTAGCCAGTGATATCTGAAATCATCTCCCCTGCTCCGCTGTTGGTTTGTTTGTCGTCTGACTGGAGTTTGGTGTTTTCCATCATGGCGGTCCTCATTGCATCACCGCCACAGGTTGGTCGTTCAGGTAGATGTACTCTCGCGTGAACCGGCTGGTGTTGGTGTCGCTCTCGCCGATCAGGTG
>VBWD01000063.1:0-1392 GCA_006218055.1 Gallionellaceae bacterium | reverse complement strand
GTCGTAGTTGTACTGGCGGGTGGCATCTGCCGTGGTCGCGCCGTTGGCATCTTGTGTCAGGCTCTGTGCCGTAGCTCCGGTCTGGATGGTGTTGAGTTTGTTGCTACCAGGGACATAGCCGTAGCTGCTGATGGTGCTGCCGATGGTCTGGCTAGTACGGTTGCCATCAGCGTCGTAGCCATAGCTTTGGTTGATCGCGCCTTGTGTGTGGCTGGTGAGGCGGCTCAATGGGTCGTAGCTGTAGTTGGCGGTGTTGGCTAAATTCAACGGATCCGCAATGAAGCTGATCTGTGATGCGTCGTCATAGCCGATCGAGCGGAGTTTGCCGTTCAGGGTATAGCTGGCGATGCGTCCATCTTGGTCGCGTTGGCGCACATAGGTCTGTACGGGCGCTGTCGTCCCATCGCCATAGGTGAAGCTGTGTACGCCACCAAAGGGTTCGTATTGGATGTTGCTGGTGAGTATCTTGCTGACTCCGTTGTGGCTGGTGACGATCTGGTTGATGCGCCCCATGCCGTCAAAGGTGTAGCTGACTGCTCTTCCCGATGGATAGGCGATGCCGGATAGACGACCTTGGGTGTCGTAGTTGTATCCAGTGATGTAGGTGACGCTGCTTGTCGCAGGATGGCGTGTCTCGCTGATCAGTCTGCCATGCTGGTCATAGCTGTAAGCAGTGGTGCCAGTGCCGTCGGTGATCTGTGTCAGATGACCGATGCCGTTGCTGCCTTGGTCATACTGGTAACTGACGGTCTGTGCCGGTGATGCGCCGCCTGTGTAGACGATGCCGGTCAGTCGATTCAGTGCATCGTAGCTGTAGGTGGCGACCTGCCCCTTGGCATCGGTGCGTGTCAGGACGTTTCCCGCAGCATCATAGGTGTGGCCAGTGATGCCGGTGTCGGGGCTGGTCTGTTGGTTGAGGTTGCCTAGTCCGTCTCGGTTGTATTGGGTGACCAAGGTCTTGGGGTCGGTGACGCTGACGAGTTGGTCTTGTCCATCGTAGCCGTATTGGGTGATGCCATTGGTCGCGTCGGTGCTGCTGATGAGACGATTCAAGGCGTCGTAGGCGGTGTTGCTCAAGGTTGGACGGTTCAACGGATCGGTGATGCCGGTGAGGTTGCCGTTGGCATCGTAGGTGTAGATGGTGGTCTGGTTGACAGCACCGATGTCTTTCCAGAGACGGTTGAGGGCGTCGAACACGCGGCTGTGGGTCTGGATGACGGCACCGGTGCTGTCGAAGGTCTCTTCTTTGGTGCGGTTACCCATGGCATCTAGGGTGTAGTGGATGCGGTTGCTGTTGTTGTCTGCGATGTCGGTGAGACGATGGGCGGCATCGTAGGTATAGGTGTAGATGGCTCCACTGGGGGCGGTGACGGTGATGAGTTGGCCGACGCC
>VBWD01000041.1 GCA_006218055.1 Gallionellaceae bacterium | reverse complement strand
AAGGTGCTGGTGCCGCGCCCGATCTCGTCCACCAGCACCAGGCTCTTGTCGGTGGCGTTGTGCAGGATGTTGGCAGCCTCGGTCATCTCGACCATGAAGGTGGAGCGTCCGCTGGCTAAGTCGTCCGATGCACCGATGCGCGTGAAGATATGGTCGATCTCGCCCAGCACCGCTTGCTGTGCAGGCACGAAGCAGCCGACATGCGCGAGCAGCGCGATGATGGCGGTCTGCCGCATATAAGTCGATTTACCGCCCATGTTGGGGCCGGTGATGAGCAGCGTGCGGCGCGCGTCATTGAGCGTGCAGTCGTTCGGTGTGAAGGTGTCCACCTGTGCTTGCACTACAGGGTGGCGACCTTGCTTGATGTCTATGCGCGCATCGTTGCTGAATTGTGGCGCGCAGAAATTCAACGTGGCGGCACGTTCGGCGAAAGTGGCGAGCACATCCAACTCGGCGATGGCGGCAGCGATGGATTGCAGTTGCGGGATGCTCGGTGCGAGTGCGTCCAACAGCTGTTCGTAGAGCAACTTTTCGCGCGCCAATGCGCGGTCGTTGGCGGAGAGCGCTTTGTCTTCGAAGGTCTTGAGTTCCGGCGTGATGTAACGCTCGGCGTTCTTCAAGGTCTGGCGGCGGCGGTAGTCGTCCGGTACGTTCACCGACTGCGCGATGCTCACCTCGATGTAGAAACCGTGCACGCGGTTGTACTCCACCTTTAGCGTGTTGATGCCAGTGCGCGCGCGTTCGCGCGCTTCCAGCTCCAATAAGAAATCGCCGCAGTTGGTTTGGATGCCACGCAGCTCGTCTAACTCGGCATCGAAGCCGTCGGCGATCACGCCGCCTTCGCGCAACACGGAGGACGGTTCGGCTTTCAACATCTTCTGCAATAACACGACCAGCGATGTGTCGGCTTGGAGTGATGCAGTCAGTTGTTGAATGCGCGGTGCAGACACCTTTGCCAACAGAGCGTGCAGCTCTGGCAATTGTTTCAATGTGTCGCGCAGGCCGGAAAGGTCGCGTGGACGGGCCGAGCGCAAAGCGATACGTGCGGTGATGCGTTCCACGTCCACGCTCGATTTCAATTGCTGGTGCACGGCGCTGAACGTGTCATCGAGCTCATCTACTGCATCCAACCTTGCGCGCAATACATCCCTGTCGCGCAACGGATGATGCAGCCAGTGCGCCAACAAGCGGCTACCCATGTTGGTGGCGCAGGTGTCGAGTAGCGAGAGCAGGGTGGGCGCGGGTTCGCCGCGCAGTGTCTGGGTGATCTCCAGATTGCGGCGGGTGGCGGCGTCCATGCGCACGAACTCGTCGGCGTGGTACACCTGCGCACTGCGGATATGGGCGATGCTCTGACCTTGCGTGAGTTTCGCGTAGCCGAGCAAAGCACCTGCGGCTTCCAATCCCACGGTGAAATCATCACATCCGAATCCGGCGAGGTCGCGCGTGGCGAACTGTTGGCACAGCGCGCGGTGCGCGGTGTCGCGGTCGAAGTGCCAATCGGGTAATGATTTGTTCGCGGCGTTCTTGAACTGCGGAGGGGCGACACTTTCAGCGACCAAAATCTCGGAAGGTTGCAGACGCTCCAGTTCGGCAGGCAGTTGTTTGGCGGCGACTTCGGCGAGGGTGAATTGACCCGAGGCGAGGTTGAGCCATGCGAGGCCGACTTCGTTGTTGCGCTGGTGCAGCGCGAGCAGCAGGTTGTCGCGCTTTTCTTCCAGCAATGCGGAATCGGTGACGGTGCCGGGGGTGACGATGCGCACCACTTTGCGTTCGACCGGGCCTTTGCTGGTGGCGGGGTCGCCGATCTGTTCGCAGATGGCAACGGATTCGCCCATCTTCACCAAGCGCGCCAGATATTGCTCGGCAGCGTGATACGGCACGCCCGCCATCTTGATCGGCTGGCCGTTGGATGCGCCGCGTTGGGTGAGAGTGATGTCGAGCAGCTTGGCGACGCGCACGGCATCGTCCATGAACAACTCGTAGAAATCACCCATGCGGTAGAACAACAGTTTGTCGGTGTGCTCCGCTTTGATGCGCAGGTACTGCTGCATCATCGGAGTTTGTTTGTCGAGGGAGGGTACGCTCATGCGGCAGGACTCAACTTATTTTGACCACGATGTCGTGCAGGCGGTTGGCGCATAAAGCCATATGCTGTGCGGCATTGGTCAGGTGGCGATAGATCTCGCGCCGTTTGAACATATTGATGTAGTCGGTGCCCTCGAACAGGATAGGCAGCGCTTTGCGATAGAGCTTCTCTGCATGTCGCTCCGACTGGCGTGCCTGATTCGCATTATGTGCGGCCTCGGCCGGTGTGTTGCCGAGTTTGGCGAATCCCTTGGCGAGTGTGTCCACACCCTCCTTGATGCAGTGCGAGATATCGCGCATGAATTCGTCTGGTTTCACGGCGAGCACATCCATCTCATGCACCGTGGTCTTGCAGTACATCACGATGTCATCGAGCGCGATGATGGCACGGTAGATATCTTCGCGGTCGATAGGGGTGGAGAAGGCATCATTTAGTTCGTGCAGGTTGCGTACCTTGATAAGGTCGGCCTCGTGTACGTTCTGCTTGAGTTCGTCGGCGATCATCGGATCGCCGTGTTCCATGTACTCGACCAGCAGGTCGACGGTGTGGGTGACCTTGAGCGATTGCTCGGTAAGCATGGAGAAGAAGTCGGGCACCTTGGGAAATACCCGGTCCAGTATCCTTGCTAGCAGTGTTTTGGAGGCTTCAGGCATGGCGAAATTTAGATAAATGTTTGGACGAGAAGATAACAGCAAATCGACATCAATGCCGCTCCGGGAATGGTGATGAGCCAAGTGGCAACGATCTCGGTCGCCTTGCCCCAGCGCACGGCTTTAGGGCGCTCAGAAGCGCCTATGCCCATGATGGAAGAGGCGACCACATGGGTGGTGGAAACAGGTGCGCCGAATAGAGATGAGCTGAAGATCACGCTGGCGGCGGTCATCTGCGAATCGAGCGCATGCAGGGGGCGGATCTTGTAGATGGAGAAACCTAATGTGCGCACGATCTGCCAGCCGCCGGAGAGGATGCCCAATACGATGGTGAGCGAGCAGGCCAGCATCACCCAGAACGGCACTTCGAAAGTAGGAATGAAACCGCCGATCAGCAGCACCAGCGTGAGGATACCCATGCTCTTCTGCGCGTCGTTGGCCCCATGTGAGAAGGCTAGGCCCGCCGAGGTGACATATTGCAGGTGGCGCAGGTCGCGGTTGATGGACGGGTGTGCGCCGCGTAGCAGCGCCAGCATGGTCTTGTGCAAGAGGAAGCCGATCCAGAAGCCGATGATGGGCGAGAGGATGAGCGCGACGATGACTTTGGCGACACCGTTCAGATGACCGTGCAGTAGGTCGCCGAATCCCCACACCACATGGTTGGAGCCGGCAGCCACCATGACCACGCCCGCCAAGCCGCCGACCAGCGCGTGCGACGAAGAGGAGGGGATGCCGTTCCACCAAGTGAGAAGGTTCCAAGCGATGGCGCCAAGCAGTCCACACAGAACGATGGTGAGTGCGAGCACGCGGTCGATGTCGTCGAGGGTGATGAACTTGCCGATGGTGTTGGCGACTGCGGTGCCGCCGAGCAGTGGGCCAAGGAACTCGAAGAAGGCGACCAGCAGCACTGCCTGTACCGGTGTCATCGCACGTGAGGCGATGACGGTGGCGATGATGTTGGCCGCATCATGGAAACCGTTGGTGTACTCGAAGATCAGGACGATGACGATGGTCGTGATCGCGAGGATGAGCAAGGTATCCATGTGGGATGCTGCCGGAAGTTAGCTCTTCAAACCCTCAGTCAGATGCGGTGCGATGACTTTGAGCAGTTGTTCGTGGATGAACGGATTGCCTGCACAGATGTGACCGCTGGTGAGGAAATTCTGATTGCCAGCGAGGTCGCTCACGATGCCACCCGCTTCGGAGATGAGCAGTGCCCCCCCCGCGATGTCCCAAGGTTTCAGGCCAGTCTCAAAGAAGCCGTCGTAACGGCCGGCGGCTGTCCATGCCAGATCGAGCGAGGCAGCACCGGGGCGACGCAGACCAGCGGTCTTTTGCATCAGGTCTTGGAAGATGTTCATGTAAGCGCCCATGTGTTCGAAGCGTGTGTAAGGGAAGCCGGTGCCGATGAGGGCGTCGGTCATCTCTTTACGTTTGCTCACGCGCAGGCGTTTGTCGTTGAGGTAAGCTCCGCGACCGCGTGTGGCGGTGAACAGGTCATTCTTGGTTGGGTCGTACACCACGGATTGGGTGAGGACGCCGTTGTGTTGCAGGGCGATGGAGACGGCGTATTGCGGAACGCCATGCAGGAAATTGGTGGTGCCATCCAGAGGGTCGATGATCCAAACGTACTCGGACTGGCCTTGAGCGCCACCCTCTTCTGCTAGAATCGCATGCGTTGGATAGGCTTCCAGTAAGGTCTCTACGATGATGCGCTCAGCAGCGCGATCGACTTCGCTGACGTAGTCCGCATGGGATTTTTTCGTCACGGTGAGGTGATCTAGATTGTCGGCGGCACGGTGGATCAGGTTTCCGGCGCGACGAGCGGCCTTCACCGCGATGTTGAGCATGGGGTGCATATCAGTACGACCTTTTTAATGAGCATTGAACTTTGATCAACTTGCCGCGCGACTCGATTGCTGCGTTGTGCTCAAGCCGCTCGTGACGGTTTCTCAAAGTTCATAATTGAAGTAACCAGTGCGTATTTTAGTTGGAATCGCGTTTTGAATAAACCTAATCCTTTCGAGAACATCAGAGTCGTCCTCAGTCATACCACTCATCCGGGCAACATCGGTGCGGCGGCGCGTGCCATGAAGACCATGGGTTTGCGCCATCTCTACCTCATCAATCCCAAGCGTTTTCCTGACCCGCAAGCGACTGCGATGGCTGCGGGGGCGGACGATGTGCTGAACAATGCGGTGGTGTGCAGTTCTATCGACGAGGCATTGCAGGGGGTCGCGTTCACTGTGGCGATGACGGCCAGATTGCGTGATATCTCGCTCAAGGTGCAGATGCCGCGCGAGGCGATGCCGGAGGTGTTGCAGAGGGCGGCCACGCAACCCGTTGCTTTGTTGTTCGGTACGGAGATGTCCGGCCTGACCAATGAGGAGATGGGCAAAGCACAACTAGGGGTGAACATTCCGTCACATCCCGATTTCTCCTCACTCAATATCGCTGCTGCCGTGCAGGTGGTGAGTTATGAATTGAGTGTGGCTACGCAAAGTTTCGTGCCTGCCGAACAGGCAGAGTTACCAGCCGCGACGCATGAGCGTTTGGAAGGGCTATACGCTCAACTCGAAAAAGTGCTGTACGACATCGGATTTTTTACCACACAGAACCCCGAACGTCTGATGAAGCGCTTGCGCCGGCTCTACTCGCGTTCTCGTTTGGAGGATGAGGAAGTCAACCTTCTGCGCGGCATCCTGACAAAAACAACCGAGTACAATGCGCGCCTGAAAAAACGTTACATGGAAGAGCATCCAGATGTTTAAAAATATCCGAGAAGATATCGCCAGCGTATTCGAGCGCGATCCTGCTGCGCGCAGCACCTTTGAGGTGTTGACCTGCTATCCGGGACTGCACGCGCGTATCTTTCATCGCATGTCGAACACCTTTTGGCATATGGGTTTGAAATGGTTGGGGCGCTTCACTTCGCACATCGGACGTGGTCTGACAGGTATCGAGATACATCCTGGAGCGACCATCGGACGCCGTTTCTTCATCGACCACGGTATGGGTGTCGTCATCGGTGAGACGGCTGAGATCGGTGATGACGTGACGCTGTATCACGGCGTGACGCTGGGCGGTACATCTTGGAAAGAAGGCAAGCGTCATCCCACGCTGGGTAACGGTGTGGTGGTGGGCGCGGGGGCCAAGAT
>VBWD01000062.1 GCA_006218055.1 Gallionellaceae bacterium | reverse complement strand
CCACCAAGCCCATCGGCAAAGGCACCGGGCTGGGCTTGTCGCTGTCCTACGGCATCCTGAAAAAACATAATGGGCGCATCGAGGTGCACAGCGAACTTGGCAAAGGCACGACCTTCCGCGTATGGTTACCCATCAGACAGCCCGCGGAAGTCATTACGCAATCAGGAGCGAAAAGTGAGTGAGCTACAAGAATCATTGCAAGACCTGCGCATGCTCAAGGAAGCATTGGATCAACATGCCATCGTCAGCATTGCCGATGCGGGCGGCAATATCACTTACGTCAATGAAAAGTTCTGCCAGATCAGCCAATACACGCGCGCAGAGTTGATCGGACAGAATCACCGTCTGCTCAAGTCCGCCACGCATGATGCGCGGTTCTTTGACGACATGTGGTTGACCATCTCCGGCGGACGCACTTGGCACGGCGAAGTATGCAACCGCAACAAGTCGGGGGGCTTGTACTGGGTCGAGACCACCATCGTTCCCAGTATCGACGCGAACGGCCTGCCCTACCAGTACGTTTCCATGCGCACCGAGATCACCCGCATCAAGCAAGCCGAAGCCGCGCTCTCGCAAAGCAAGGCCGAGCTGGAGACCCGTGTCCAGGAAAGAACCGCCGCCTTGGAGCAGAGCAAGCGTGCGCTTGAGGCAGACGCATTGGCGCGCAGGCAGATAATGAACAAGCTGTTCTATTTCAAAAGTGTGCTCGATCAGTCGCAGGAAGCCATCTTCATCTTCGATGCGGACACGCTGCGCATGATCTATCTGAATCGCAGCGCCGAAACCTGGTTCGGGTTCGGCAAGGATGAGTTGCTACAGATGTCCTTGCCGCAACTCGACGAACACATGCCATTCCTGGTGAACGGCGAGATGGTCACGGCATTGCGCGCCAACGGCAACGAGGACATCACACTGGATACGCAATATCGGCGCAAGGACGGCAAGCGATTCTCCGTTGAGCTCATGCTGAAGCTGGTGATGGGAAGCGATGGCAAGGCGGTATTGGTGTCCACGGTGCGCAATATCGAGGGACGCAAGGTGGCTTACCGTGAACAGCGGGAGAACTTGGCGGCGATGCAAGCCTTGAACCATGAGTTGGAAGAAGCACAGAACCAATTGATGCAATCGGAGAAGATGGCTTCCGTCGGCCAGTTGGCGGCGGGTGTGGCGCACGAGATCAACAACCCCATCGGCTATGTCTATTCCAATCTGGGCACGCTGGAGAAATATGTGCAGGACACTTTCGGCCTGCTCGATCTGTACGAGCAAACGGAAGATGCGATCTCCGATCCCGCTGTGCGTGCGCAACTCAAGGCAGCCAGAGACAAGCTGGACATCGTGTTCCTCAAAGAGGATCTGGGCGCGCTGATGGAAGAATCAAAGGACGGCATCACGCGGGTCAAGAAGATCGTGCAGAACCTGAAAGACTTCTCGCACGT
>VBWD01000040.1 GCA_006218055.1 Gallionellaceae bacterium | reverse complement strand
GCCGCCAACTTCAGCGATTGTTTCGAACTCGAATGCCGCGCCATGAAGCGTGTACGCGAAAAGATGGGCTACACCAATGTCGAGTTGATGATCCCCTTCGTGCGTACCGTGGGTGAAGCACGCGAAGTCGTCGCCACGCTGGAGAAGAACGGTCTGAAACGTGGCGTGAATGGCTTGCGCCTCATCATGATGTGCGAGATCCCTTCCAACGCCTTGCTAGCGGAACAGTTCCTCGAATACTTCGACGGCTTCTCCATTGGCTCCAACGACCTGACGCAACTCACGCTGGGCCTAGATCGTGACTCCAGCTTAGTCGCTGACAGATTCGACGAACGCGACGATGCCGTAAAAGCTTTGCTCAAGATGGCTATCGAGACCTGCAATCGCAAAGGCAAGTACGTCGGCATCTGCGGCCAAGGCCCATCGGATCATTTCGACTTCGCACAATGGTTGATGGAGATCGGCATCCAGACCATGTCGCTCAATCCAGATACTTTGTTGGAGACTTGGCGTAAGCTGGGGCAGGTCGAGAAGAAATAATTACGTCTTAAACCGTTTGTAAAAAGTGGACAAAACTTGTGTTTTGCCCACTTTTACTTTAGTTTGCGTCCCTCGCTAGGGGTCTGCCAGTCTGGCAGTGAGACACACCCTTTGAACCTGTACGGATCATGCCGTCGTAGGGAAGCATCCGATGATGCTCCCCGTTAATTTTGGAGCATCACAATGAACGCCAATCCCCAATTCCTCGCTACTGCTGCTCACGTCGATGAGGCAGCCGTCAAGCCATTGCCGAATTCGCGCAAGATATACGTGCAGGGTTCACGTCCCGATATCCAAGTGCCGATGCGCGAAATCACGCAGGACGAGACACCGGCCAGCATGGGCGCGGAAGTGAACCCGCCCGTTTACGTGTATGACTGCTCCGGCCCTTACACCGACCCTAAGGTAAAGATCGACATCCGCTCCGGTTTGGCCGAGATGCGCGCTGGCTGGATCGCCGAACGTGACGACACCGAAGCCTTGCCTCACCTCACTTCTGAATACGGTCGCCAACGTTTGAACGACCCCGCGCTGGCTGACATGCGTTTCAACTTGCAGCACACACCGCGCAAAGCGAAACCCGGCAAGAACGTGACGCAGATGCACTACGCACGCCAAGGCATCATCACGCCGGAGATGGAATACATCGCCATCCGCGAGAATCAGAAGGTCGATGGCATGAGCGAGATGATGTTGAAACAGCATCCGGGCGAGAACTTCGGCAAGGCAATGCCGAAGAAGATCACACCTGAGTTCGTGCGCGCCGAAGTGGCGGCTGGTCGTGCAGTCATCACCACCAACATCAACCACCCCGAATGCGAGCCGATGATCATCGGTCGCAACTTCCTCGTGAAGATCAACGCCAACATCGGTAACTCCGCCCTCGGTTCTAGCATCCAAGAAGAAGTCGAGAAGATGACTTGGGCCATCCGCTGGGGAGGCGATACGGTGATGGATCTCTCCACTGGCAAGAACATCCACGAGACACGCGAGTGGATCATTCGCAACTCTCCTGTGCCTATCGGCACGGTGCCCATCTACCAAGCGTTGGAGAAGGTGAACGGCAAAGCCGAAGATCTGACTTGGGAGATATTCAAAGACACGCTCATCGAGCAAGCCGAACAGGGTGTGGACTATTTCACCATCCACGCAGGCGTGTTGTTGCGCTACGTGCCGATGACGGCGAACCGCATGACCGGCATCGTGTCGCGCGGCGGCTCCATCATGGCGAAGTGGTGTTCATCACAAAGAGAATTTCCTTTACACGCACTTTGAAGAGATCTGCGAGATCATGAAGGCGTATGACGTGACCTTCTCACTGGGCGACGGTCTGCGCCCAGGCTCGATCTATGATGCCAACGACGAAGCGCAACTGGGCGAATTGAAGACGCTGGGCGAACTGACCCAAGTGGCGTGGAAGCACGACGTGCAAGTGATGATCGAAGGCCCCGGCCACGTGCCGATGCACATGATCAAAGAGAACATGGACCTGCAACTGAAGTGGTGTCACGAAGCGCCGTTCTACACACTCGGCCCACTGACCCAAGACATCGCCCCCGGCTATGACCACATCACTTCTGCTATCGGCGCGGCGATGATCGGCTGGTTCGGCACGGCAATGCTGTGCTACGTGACGCCGAAGGAACACTTGGGCTTGCCCAACAAAGCCGACGTGAAGGAAGGCATCATCACCTACAAGATCGCCGCTCACGCCGCCGACCTCGCTAAGGGTCACCCCGGCGCGCAAGTGCGCGACAACGCGATGAGCAAAGCGCGCTTCGAGTTCCGCTGGGAAGACCAGTTCAACCTCGGCCTCGACCCTGATCGTGCACGCGAATTCCACGACGAGACACTGCCCAAGGAATCCGCCAAGATCGCCCACTTCTGTTCCATGTGTGGCCCGCATTTCTGCTCCATGAAGATAAGCCAAGACGTGCGCGACTTCGCGGCGAAAGAAGGCTTATCGGAACAGATGGCGTTGGAAAAAGGCATGCAAGTGAAATCTATTGAGTTCGTGAAGCAGGGCGCCGAGGTTTATCACAAGGCTTGATGATGGAGTGCCGTAGCGGGTGTGGTGCCTGTTGCATCGCGCCTTCCATCACCTCTCCCCTGCCCGGCATGCCACAAGGCAAACCTGCGGGGGTGAGATGCGCCCAACTGCTGGATGACAACCGTTGTGCCGTATTCGGAAAGCCTGAACGTCCCGTCTTCTGTGGCGGACTGAAGCCTTCGGCGGAGATGTGCGGCGAATCAAGTGAGCAAGCAATGCAATGGCTATCAAGCTTGGAGCTTGCTACGCGACCCTCGGTATAATCGCGCCATGTCATGCAGCCATCCTTTATTCCCTTCTGTTGAAATCACTGCCGTTTCACCCTGTAACGGTCATTGCACGACTGTGTTGGGTGACGATGTGTGCCGCAGTTGCCTGCGCACCTTCGAAGAAATCACGCGTTGGGTAGAGATGAATGACATTGAACGCTGCGCAGTGAACCAGCGTATCGCAATTTTAAAAACTACTGGATTCCCGCGTAGGCGGGAATGACAAATTCATGGACATCATCCTGTTACTCAAAGCCGCCATCCTTGGCGTGGTCGAAGGCCTGACCGAATTCCTGCCCATCTCTTCCACTGGCCACTTGATCATCTTGGGCGACCTGCTCGGCTACAACGATGAGACCAGCAAGGTGTTCAAGATCGTCATTCAACTCGCGGCCATCCTCGCCGTTTGTTGGGACTATCGCGAGCGACTCACCAAGATGCTAGTTGGTTTACCCAGCGATGCGCCTTCGCAGCGTTTTGCTACTCTGCTGTTCATCGGCTTTCTGCCCGCAGCGATACTCGGCCTGATGTTCCATTCCACCATCAAGACGCTGCTGTTCAATCCGATCACCGTCGCCACCGCCCTGATCGTGGGCGGCTTCATCATCTTGTATGTGGAGCGCCGCGCTTATCACCCAACGATCAATTCAGTAGATGAGATGCGTTGGCAGGATGCGCTCAAAGTGGGCTTCGCGCAGGCATTGGCAATGATCCCCGGCACTTCGCGCTCGGGTGCCACCATCATGGGTGGCTTGATATTTGGGATGTCGCGTAAGACAGCAGCGGAGTTCTCGTTCTTCCTCGCCATCCCGACGATGTTCGCCGCCACGGCCTATGACCTCTACAAGAACTGGACACTGTTGCATATGAGCGATCTGCCTGTGTTCGCGGTGGGCTTCATCACCTCGTTCATCGCTGCGATGTGGGCAGTGAAGACATTCATCCGCTTCATCTCGAACCACACCTTCGTGGTGTTCGCCTGGTATCGCATCGTGTTCGGCTTGATCGTTTTGCTCACCGCCTACACGGGCGTGGTGAGCTGGTCAGCGGCTTAGACGGCCTTACCCCGCCAAGATGGCGAGGATAAGTCCAAGTATGATGATCTCGATGAGGTTGAGGTTGGTGTACTTCTTGGTCGAGCTGTTGATGCGTAGAAATAGCGCTAGAAAGTCACGCATCGGTGAATCTTAACTCTGCTCCCAAGGCAGGCCAGCCTTGCGCCAACCATTAGCGACACCGCGTTGATTGCCGCTGTTCTTATCGCCCTCGAAACCTTCCAGAATGTTGTAGCAATCGGCGAATCCTGCTTGCGTCGCTACCACGGCCGCGGCGTGTGAACGATGGGCGCTACGACACAAAAACAACACCAGCGATTCTTTATCCACTTGCTGCTCCAGCGCGGCCATGAAATTCGGGTTCGGCTTCATCCCGGGGTAGCTCAGCCATTCGATCTCGACCGCACCGGGGACTTTACCTACCCAGTCGATCTCGGCGCGCGTACGCACATCGACCAACCTTGCGCCCGGGGCGCTCTTCAATATCTCGTAGGCCTCGCTCGGCAATATCGCCCCTTCATAAGGTAGGTTCGCTTCCTTCGCGCGTTGCTGCGCTCTGCTCAATATCTCGGTGATCTTGCCCATGATTTACTTTCAAAAGGTTTTAGGTTTGACGCGTCCCTGCTATCCTGCACGCTCGCTACTATCCCAACGGCAATGAAAAATCACACACACGCTCACGGGCATACCCATTCACACGACAAGTCAGCCGCATTCGAACCGGCACATCCCGCACGCTTCGCCGCCGCGCGTAAGAGCACATGGGTGAGCATATTCATCAACTTGATATTGACTATAGTGCAGGTGTTGGCAGGCTTCTTCGGTAAGTCACAATCCCTGATGGCAGATGGTCTGCATTCCTTCGCCGACTTGCTTTCTGACGTACTGGTGCTGTTCGCCAATCGACATGGCAACAAACACGCGGATGCGAATCACCCTTATGGTCATGCGCGAATCGAGACGGCAGCCTCGCTCATTCTCGGCGCAAGTTTGGCTGCGCTCGGCATCGGTTTGCTCATCGCAGCGGGAATACGTTTACAACATCCTGAACAAGTGCAGGCCGTGCATCCCTTCACACTGTGGGTCGCCCTCTTCGCGCTGGCCGCGAAAGAAGGCATGTTCCGTTACATGTTGGCCGTGGCTCAACGCGTACGCTCGCAGATGTTGGTGGCCAACGCATGGCACGCTCGCTCGGACGCAGCCTCTTCATTGGTCGTAGTGGTAGGTATCGTCGGTAATCTGCTGGGTTACACCTTCCTCGACTTGGTCGCCGCCGCCGTGGTGGGTGTGATGATCGCCTACATGGGTATCCAATTCTCACGCGATGCCCTGCTAGAACTGGTGGACACGGGATTGGATGAGGAAGAGGTGCGCGCCATCCGCAACACACTCAAGGCCGTGCCGGGAGTCATCGGCCTGCATGATCTGCGCACGCGCAAGATGGCGGACAACGCATTGGTCGATGCGCACATCATGGTCGACCCCAAGATCAGCGTATCGGAAGGACACTACATCGCCGAGGCCGCCCGCGGGGCAGTATTGAAGGAACACCACGTGATGGATGTGATGGTGCATATCGATCCGGAAGATGACGCACACGCAAGACCCAATGCCCATTTACCGCAACGTCACCTACTGTTGGCCCATCTTTACAGTCGTCTCGGCAAGAACCTTCCCGACTCCACCCGCATCGTGTTGCACTATCTGAGCGGGAAGATCGAGGCTGAGATATTGCTGGATACACCCATCGATCTGGCTGCTCTGCAGCACAAATGTTCAGCTATCGTCGCGGACGATCCCTACTTCCGCCAAATCGCCCTTCACCAAACCATCGCACCAAAATAGTGCACCATGCCTGTGATGCGCCCCAATCGGGGGCGCTCATAGGCGCGCCCGACCTAGGGCAAATATGGCACAATGCACGTCTTGCAAGATTCAGGGTGATGGCACAGTTTCTGCTGTTTGGGACTAGTCGCACCATTAAGTTCGTTTCAAAAAAGCATCGTTTAATTTTTCTAATTGGGAGATTTGAGTATGGCTAAAACAGCAGCTGACGTTCTGAAGCTGATCAAAGAACAAGGTATCAAGTTCGTCGATCTACGTTTCACAGACACCCGTGGTAAAGAGCAGCACGTTGGCGTGCCAGTCTCCCACGTTGACATGGACAAGTTCGAAGAAGGTCACGCCTTCGACGGTTCTTCTATCGCCGGTTGGAAAGGCATCCAAGCCTCCGACATGTTGCTGATGCCGGATCCTGATTCTGCTTACATCGACCCATTCTTCGACGAGCCAACCATCGTCATGACTTGCGACGTCATCGAGCCAACCGATGGCAAAGGTTACGACCGCGATCCACGTTCCATCGCTAAACGTGCTGAGGCTTACCTAAAGTCCTCCGGCGTGGGCGACACCGCATTCTTCGGTCCAGAGCCAGAATTCTTCATCTTTGATTCCGTGCAATGGCACATTGATATGTCCGGCTGCTCTGTGAAGATCAACTCGGAAGAAGGTGCTTGGTCTACCGGCCACGCATTCGACGGCGGCAACACAGGTCACCGTCCAACAGTGAAGGGCGGTTATTTCCCAGTTCCTCCAGTCGATAGCTTGAACGACATCCGCGCACAGATGTGCTTGCTGTTGGAAGAGATCGGCATCCCTGTCGAAGTTCACCACCACGAAGTTGCGAATGCCGGCCAATGCGAATTGGGTACCAAATTCAGCACATTGGTAAAACGCGCTGACTGGACACAGACCCAGAAGTACGTGATCCAAAACGTCGCTCACCAGTACGGCAAGACAGCGACTTTCATGCCTAAGCCAATCGTTGGCGACAACGGTTCCGGCATGCACGTTCACCAATCCATCTGGAAAGATGGCAAGAACCTGTTCGCAGGCAACGGCTATGCTGGTATGTCTGAATTGGCGCTGTACTACATCGGCGGCATCATCAAGCACGCTAAGGCACTGAACGCGATCACCAACCCAGGCACCAACTCTTACAAGCGTCTGGTCCCTCACTACGAAGAACCGTTCCGCTTCGATCCGTATTCCTCACGTCGCCAGCGACAAGGCACGCCGTATCGAGACACGTTTCCCAGATCCTTCTGCTAACCCATACTTGTGCTTCGCAGCACTGATGATGGCGGGTTTGGATGGTATCCAGAACAAGATCCACCCAGGAGATCCAGCAGACAAGAACCTGTACGATCTGCCGCCAGAAGAAGATGCAAAGATCCCAACTGTATGTGCTTCGTTGGATGAGGCTTTGGAAGCACTGAACAAAGACCGTGAGTTCTTGACTCGTGGCGGTGTGTTCTCTAACGACTTCTTGGATGCGTACATCGATCTGAAGATGGAAGAAGTAAACCGCGTGCGCATGACGACTCACCCAGTCGAATTCGACATGTACTACAGCCTGTAAGCAGCATCGCAGGTATTGAGAACGGAGCCCTAGCGGCTCCGTTTTCTTTTGCGGGAACCGTAACCGCCGGCGTTTGTCACATGCGCGGCCTTAACCTATACTCACGCCATCATTTTGCAAAGCTCAACCATGAACCTATTTCGTCTGACCCTGTTGTGTAGCGCCGTTGCTTTCACCAGCGCCACCCAAGCCGAGATCTACAAGCGCGTGGACAAAGACGGTAACGTGACCTATTCGAGCGCGCCGCTCAAAGGTGCTAAGAAGCTAGAACTCGAACCGCTTCCCACGATGGCAGCGCAGCCCGTTCCGCCTAGACAACGCAAATACAGCGAATCTTCATCAGACCTGCGCGTGAATTCCGAGACACAGAACCGTCGCGATGACACGCGCCGCAAGATCTTGGAAGACGAACTCGCGACGGAAGAACGTGCGCTCGAGGAAGCTCGCGCCAAACTAAAAGAAGCCGAAGACAATCCAGAAGTGTTCAAGTCTTCGACTGGCCAGACCTTCCGCAACGTCGCGAAATATGAAGAGAAGGTCAACAACGCACAGGATGACGTGAAAGGTCATGAGAAGAACATCCAAGCGCTGAAGACCGAGATCTCGAATCTAAAGTGACCTCTTTCGTTGGCATGCTTTCTGCTCACTAGTCTGACATGCCAAACAAGCTTCTGCCCTCGCTGGATCACCTCGCTACCGCAATCGTTCTACTAGACGATCAATCGCGTATCGCCTTCCTCAATCCGGCAGCTGAGCATCTGTTCGCGGTCAGTCACAGCAACTTGGTCGGCCATCCTTTGCAACACGCTTTCAACCACGCAGAGCAATTATGGGCAGCGGTGCAATCGGCACTCTCCAGCAATGCCGCCCACATCGAACACGACCTGATGTTGGGCACGCACACGCTGCCGAACAAGCTACACCTGAGCTGCACCGTGACGCCGCTGCATCTTGAAGGCTACGCGCTGTTGTTGGAATTCCACACCATCGACCGTCCGCTGAAGATGGCGCGTGAAGAACAGATGCTGGACCAGACGCAAGCGAACCGCATGCTGTTGCGCAATCTGGCACATGAGATCAAGAACCCGCTGGGTGGCATCCGTGGCGCAGCGCAGTTATTGGAACAAGAGTTGGAAAGACCTGCATTGCGCGAATACACCCAGGTCGTCATCCAAGAAGCGGATCGACTGCGTTCCCTCATGGAAAAACTACTCACGCCGCAGCACGTGCCCCATTTTAGTGCGCTCAATATCCACGAGGTGTTGGAGCGCGTTCGCAGTGTGGTGTTGGCCGAATTGCCAGAAAGTTTGCTCATCCAACGCGATTACGACTTGAGCTTGCCCGAGTTACACGGCGACAAGGAACAGCTCATCCAAGTCGTACTCAACATCGTGCGCAATGCCGCGCAAGCCATGAAAGGCCACGGCATCATCACCTTCCGCACCCGCATCTCGCGTCAGGTGACATTGATGAAGAAGCGCCACCGCCTCGCCATCTCGGTGCAGATCATCGACAACGGTCCCGGCATCCCCACCCACCTGCGCGACAAGATCTTCTATCCGCTGGTGTCAGGGCGCGCCGACGGACACGGGCTGGGACTGACACTGGCGCAAGACTTCGTCAGCCAACATCAAGGTAGTATCGAATTCGAAAGCGAACCGGGGCGCACCTGTTTCACCGTGATGCTGCCGCTCACCAACATGGAAAAGACAAAATGACAAAATCCGTTTGGATCATCGACGATGACCGCTCCATCCGCTGGGTGCTAGAAAAAGCACTCGCGCGTGAACAGATCGAATTCAAGAGTTTTGCTTCGGCTGATGAAGCATTGACCGAGCTCCCCTCTGGCTTGCCGCAAATGGTCATCAGCGACATCCGCATGCCCGGCAGCTCAGGGCTGGATCTGTTGCAGATATTGCGCCGTGATTATCCAACGCTGCCCGTCATCATCATGACAGCGTATTCCGACCTAGAAAGCGCGGTGTCGTCCTTCCAAGGCGGTGCGTTCGAATACCTACCCAAACCTTTCGACGTGAACCACGCGGTCGAATTGATTCGCCGTGCATTGGCGCAGAGCCAACGCAAGAGCACCGGTAGCCAAGAATTGCCAGATGCGCCGGACATCCTTGGCCACGCACCCGCCATGCAAGAGGTGTTCCGCGCTATCGGCCGCCTCGCACAATCCAACGCCACGGTGCTCATCAACGGCGAATCGGGAACAGGTAAGGAATTGGTCGCGCAGGCGCTACATCGCCATAGTGCGCGCGCAGACAAACCCTTCGTCGCCATCAACACGGCCGCCATTCCGAAAGACCTGTTGGAATCTGAACTGTTCGGCCACGAGAAAGGCGCTTTCACTGGCGCAGCAGCGACACGTCACGGACGCTTCGAGCAAGCCGAGGGCGGCACGCTGTTCCTCGACGAGATCGGCGACATGCCTGCGGAATTACAAACGCGCTTGTTGCGCGTGTTGTCAGACGGTAACTACTACCGAGTGGGTGGGCATCAACCTATCAAGGCGAACGTGCGCATCATCGCTGCTACACACCAGAACCTAGACGAGCGTGTGAAGCAGGGTTTGTTCCGCGAAGACTTGTTCCACCGCCTCAACGTCATCCGTCTGCGTTTGCCGCCGTTGCGGGAACGCCGCGAAGACATCCCTGTGTTGGCGAAACATTTCTTGCAGAAGAGCGCGAAGGAATTGGGCGTCGAACAAAAAGTATTGAGTGAGTCCGCGCTCAATTACCTCTCCGCGCAAGACATCCCCGGCAACGTGCGCCAGCTAGAGAACCTGTGCCACTGGCTCACCGTGATGACGCCGACACAACAAGTGGAGATCGCCGACCTACCCGCTGAATGGCGCGATGGTGCGCAAACGGCACCTGCCGCCAGCGACTGGCGCTCTGCTCTCGCTCAACAAGCCGCGATGGCGCTGCAACGCAACGAATCGAACATCCTCGACACCCTCACCAAAGAGTTCGAGCGCACGCTCATCACCCAAGCTTTGCAACACACTGGCGGTCGGCGCATCGAGGCAGCCATGCTGCTCGGCATGGGGCGTAATACGTTGACGAGGAAGATCCAAGAACTGGGGTTGGATGGTGGGGGTGAGTAAGGCTAGCGTTTCTTGCCAGCCTTCTTCCACACACCCGTGATGGACTGCTGATCTTTGCTCTCACCCAAGACGGCCAAACCATACATCTCAGAAAGCGTGCGTAGCAGCGTGTAGTGGTTGATGCGTTGTGCTGATCTTCCTGGCTTCATCATCTCGCCCACGAACATCGTCGCGATCCGATTTCCCTCGCGGCCATCATCTTCGTCGAACGTCACGATGAGCAAGCTGTTATGCGTCATCGCCCACTGCGCGTACCGTTCGATGTTCTGCGCCAACCAAGCATCGCCTTGTTCGATGCTGCCATCGTGCATGTCGTTGCGCTGATCTGGCACCACAAAAGATACGGTCGGCAGTTGCGAATAATCTTGCGGGAACGCAGTGAAGGGCTGGTTGAATGCAGCCAATTCTTTCCAATTCGCCGCAGGATTATGTTTGCGCATGTACGCCCCGTAGCGACACCCTTCATAGCCTGCCTCAGGTAGCGACTCTGAATAGCTGACGAAGCTGAGCCCCTTCTCGATGAGCGCCCCACCCAGATTCTCGCCCTTCAATTCCAAGGGGCAGGCATTGCTGCTGATGCCGCGCGTCGTGCCAGAGAGCAAGGCTAGATAGTTGGGCTGACTGGGATGGGTGACACCATACGATTGGGTGAACAACACGCCGCGTTGTGCGAGGGCGTTGATGTACGGCGCGTCAGGATTAGCGATGATCTTGGAATAGCCTCGATTCTCTTCTACCACAATGACGATGTGATCGGGGCGCGGCAAAGAAGCTTCTGCCGCAATAGCGGATTGAGCGACACCGAGAAGCGCAAGTGCGAACAGTGATTTCACGAACTCACTCATCTTGGTCAGAACTCGGTGCAGGTGTATTGGCTTCATCGAGTGGTTTCTTCTTTGGGCGGTTCTTGCTCGGATCAGCGAAGTTGAAACGCCCAGCCAGCACACAACCCTTCATACCGATGTCGCATGGCTTGTTCAGTACCTTCTGGCACTTCTCATCCACCTCATGCGGACAACCCCAACCGCCCATATGTAATCCTTAGGCCTTCTTCACAAACTCAGTCTTCAACTGCATCGCACCGATGCCGTCGATCTTGCAGTCGATATCGTGGTCGCCATCCACCAAGCGGATGTTCTTCACCTTGGTGCCCACCTTCACAACGGAAGACGAACCTTTGATCTTCAAGTCCTTGATGACGGTAACGGTGTCGCCATCGACCAGCACATTGCCAAACGCGTCTTTGAACACCTTGGCTTGCTCACCCGCTTCAGCGGTCGCTGTCTTGCTCCACTCCCAGCCACACTCAGGGCAGACGTAGTTGTCACCATCTTCGTAGGTGAAAGGGGAATCGCATTTAGGGCATTTGGGTAGGTCGGACATGAGAACTCCAAAAAATTGTTACAGCTAGATATTAAAAGTAATAAGAGCGCAGAAGTAATTCAAACTAGGCTAGATACGAGGGCCTAACAATACAGTTTGTAAGTCGGCAGATTGAACTCCCATTTCACCTCCTGAATCTTTCCGCATTATTGAAATCATGCGAGTGAAGGCTTCCTTTTGCTCTTTTGTTCCCATAGTCGCACCAAGCTTTTCAAAAGTAGAAAAAGCTTGAATCACGGCACTTGATCCATAAAGGCAGATGCGAGATTTTGAATCTGCAGTTCGAACAAACAAATCTTGCCGCTCTTTGTTATGTTCTTGGGTTTGCAATTGAGCGTGTTCGCAAACGCACTTTAGATAGTCCATGTACGCTTTTGATCGAAGTTCGCGCACGTGGCGCTGATTTTCGATGTGACGAGTAAAGTAATATTGCAATAGCGCCCCAATTAAGACGCCAAGAAAAGATAAAAGTGCAGTTAACAAGTTATCGCTCCTAAAGCAGTAATCTTGGCTTTCAAGCTCACAACTTGTAACCCCGATGCACCGCCACCACGCCGCCCGTCATATTGAAGTACTCGACGCGCTCTAGCCCTGCATCCACCATCATCTGTTTCAACTCTTCCTGTCCCGGATGCATGCGGATGGATTCGGCGAGGTAGCGGTAGCTGTCGGCATCATTCGCAATCAGCTCGCCCATCTTGGGGAGTAGCTTGAAGGAGTACAGGTCATAGACCTTCTCCAGCGGTTTAGCGACCTTGGAAAATTCGAGCACGATGACGCGGCCACCGGGTTTGAGCACGCGCTTCATCTCACGCAGGGCGGCATCTTTATGCGTGACGTTGCGCAGGCCAAAGGCGATACTGACACAGTCGAAATAGTTGTCGGGGAAAGGCAGATGCTCGGCGTCGCATTGCGCGGTGGGTGTTGGCGTGCCGTTGTCGATCATGCGGTCACGACCGACGCGCAGCATGGCGTTATTGATGTCAGTGAGAATGACCTGACCACGGCTACCGACCTTCTTCAGAAACAGCTTCGACAAGTCACCCGAACCACCCGCCACATCCAACACGCGCTGGCCTTCGTGCACATTGGCCAAGCCCACCGCGAACGGCTTCCACACACGATGCAGACCAACCGACATGAGGTCGTTCATGATGTCGTATTTGCTGGCGACGGAGGTGAACACGCCAGCGACCTTCTTGGCCTTTTCGCTCTCGTCTACGGTCTGAAATCCGAAGTGGGTCTTGCTCATGGTGAGGCTCCTTTGGTTTTGCTCCCTCTCCCATCGGGGGAGGGTTGGGGTGGGGGCTGATTTTTCCTCAAGCCC
>VBWD01000061.1 GCA_006218055.1 Gallionellaceae bacterium | reverse complement strand
AATGCAGCCGTGTACTTCCGGCATTCAGTTCTTGCCTGCGGACTTCAACTTATTTGCTTGTTGTTCCGCTTCTTCTCGTAAACCTTGGGCCAAGTGGCTAGTGTAGTGATGCAATCTTGATAGAACTTATTAAATCCAGCTACCTCCAATGGTCTGTTGCCAGCCAGACCGGAGAAGAAGAATGCGAGTTGCCCCCGAACTTATCTTGACGAACGAAGAACGAGGCGAGTTGATGAGGCTGGTTCGTTCACGGCTAAGCAGCGTGAGGTTGGAGCAACGCGCGGGGATCGTATTGTTGGCTGCCGATGGGTTTCAGAACAAGGACATTGCCCAGATGTTGGCCATTGGACGCGTACAAGTTTCCCGTTGGCGACAGCGCTATGGTCTGTACCGTCTGGCCGGCATCGAGCGCGACTTGCCACGCGGAGCACCGCCGATGACGGTCGATGTTGCACGCCTGGTGGAACTGACCACCCAGAGCAAGCCCGAGGCGGCCACCCATTGGAGTACCCGAACAATGGCCGAAGAGCTCGGCGTGAGTGCCGCCAGCGTGTCGCGCCATTGGCGCGCCCACGGATTGAAGCCGCATCTGGTGCGCGGCTTCAAGGTCTCGCGCGATCCCAAGTTTGTCGAAAAGCTCGAAGACATCGTAGGCCTGTATATGTCGCCACCCGAACACGCGCTGGTCCTGTGCTGCGACGAGAAGAGCCAGGTGCAGGCACTGGACCGCACCCAGCCGGGACTACCGATGAAAAAAGGGCGCGCTTGCACCATGACACACGACTACAAGCGCAACGGAACGACCACCCTATTTGCAGCACTCAACGTGCTTGATGGCCAGGTCATCTCGCAGTGCCAGAAGCGTCATCGCCACATCGAGTGGTTGAAGTTTCTCAGTCAGATAGACCGCGAAACGCCCAAGGACAAAGCACTGCATTTGATTGCAGACAACTACGCCACGCACAAACATCCAAAAGTTCAGGAGTGGCTGGCCAAGCATCCGCGCTTTAACATGCACTTCACGCCCACCAGCGCTTCATGGCTCAACATGGTCGAGCGGTTCTTCCGCGACATCAGCGAAAGGCGACTACGTCGTGGTGTGTTCACCAGCGTGCATGAACTGGTCACAGCCATCGACGAATACGTGGTTCACCACAACACCGATCCAAGACCATTTATCTGGACCAAAAGTGCTCGCGACATCCTGCAAAAGGTCATTCGCGCCAACAGCCGCTTAAGTTCCAAACAGAATGCAACACTACACTAGCGCTTCTAGCGTCGCAGCTATCCGGTCAACAACCTGCTGCTCTAATCATGTTTACGCTGTTTATTTTCCCGTTGTGGGGTGCGGGTACCTTGTTTTCACTACGACAGACGGGATCTGCATTTCTGGTCGCCATTGCGTATTACGCTGCTGCGTTCGTTGTCACGTTCATTATTGGCGGCATCGTCCTCGTGCTCAC
>VBWD01000060.1 GCA_006218055.1 Gallionellaceae bacterium | reverse complement strand
GACCTTGTTGGCGGAAGCGATCTTATCTTGGGTGAATCCACATACGCCGCTGTCGCCGATGCTCAGTGCATGCAACCAACCTTTCTTGCAACCTTTGCGTAGCGTGATTCCGCTGGTCGGGCGTGTGGACCTTTCTGTGCTGGTGTTGTTCA
This sequence comes from Gallionellaceae bacterium, assembly GCA_006218055.1. GTDB lineage: Bacteria > Pseudomonadota > Gammaproteobacteria > Burkholderiales > Gallionellaceae > Sideroxyarcus. The sequence goes on along the minus strand of VBWD01000060.1, from coordinate 1,327 downwards.
TCATCTGCCAGCTCATCCTCATCGTGCCCATCGGTGGTATGGAGCAGTTCGTGCAGAGATTGTTGTGAGCGATTGGTATCGTCGCGATGGGGATATCTTGTCGCTGACCTTGCATGTGCAACCGGGAGCGAAACGCACTGAGATATCAGGCTTGCATGGAGAAGCGCTGAAGATACGCCTTGCTGCCCCGCCCATCGAAGGGCGTGCCAATGAGGCGTTGTTAAGATTCGTCGCTGATGCGTTCGATGTTCCATTGCGACAAGTCGAACTCAAGCAAGGCGGGCAATCGAGACACAAAGTGGTGCTGGTGACAGGGAGCAAGGTTGCTCCCGAGAGCTTACTGATCGAGTGAAAAGAGATGAACGAACGGCCAAACCGACCTGCGTTAGAGGGCGTCACTCTCGAGATGATCGTCACTCAACTGTCTGAAAAAATCGGCTGGGAAGAGATGGCTAGCGCCGTTCCCGTGCGTTGTTTCGCGCACGATCCCAGCATCAAATCCAGTTTGAAGTTCTTACGCAGGACGCCGTGGGCGCGCCAGAAGGTGGAGCAACTCTACCTTGAGGTCACGCGAAGCTAGCATCAATGATGCGCTGCGGGTGCTGCATGAGCATCGTGCTCATCTGGTTTGGCATGTTCGGCTACAGGTTTTTCGTGGGCGTCAGCCTTCTTCTCTGCCTTTGCGGCGACAGGCTTTGGCCTATTCTTGGCGAGCAATGCGCTGATGTTCACTAGTTGAGCCGGGTCTTTCTCGCCATTGATGTTGATTACGTGCAACTTTCCCGCCCCTTGATGGAGGTCGTCGGCGAAATCCATCACCGCACCGATGACGACCAGATCTCCGTCAGCTACTTCTTCAGAGAACTTATTCATGGCCAAACTCACTTGGTTGTGGACATTGGCCGTCACTCCTTCCAGATTGCCTATTTCCTTAGGGATGTTGATGGTGTCCAACTCTTTTTTGATCGCTGCTGATTCCTTCGAGTAATTGCCGCCGACTGCAGCGATCGCACCGCAACGTGAGTGCCCGAGGAACATCAGAATCGGGGTGTGCAGATGGTGAACGCCGTACTCCACCGATCCTTCGGCGGTGGCGAGTTGGTTGCCGATGTTGCGGATGGTGAAGAGATCACCTTCGGGTGCGCGATCGAACATGTTGGCTTGCACGCGTGAATCCGAACAGGTGACGAGGGTCATCTTGGGTTTCTGCCCTTTGGCCAACCCCGCATAGAAGTCGATGTTGTGTGTGACCATGTATACGCCATTGTCCGATTTGAGCTCACTCATGAACTTTGAGACTTCGGCGCTATGGTCCGTGTGTCCGTGT
>VBWD01000059.1 GCA_006218055.1 Gallionellaceae bacterium | reverse complement strand
CTGTGCTCCTCGGCCCGGCCTGATGGGTGGAGCAACGGGCCACGTTCTTCGCGTGTCATCCCGGACTCGATCCACTACTGTCCGGAGATTTCCTCAAACAGCCCAAACTGGGTCGAAGGTGGCTGCAATTGCTCAATTTGGTTGAGGCTGCCCAAAAGTTGCTCGATCGGGGTGAACTCGAACAGGGTCACGCTCAGGGCTTGCAGGATGGTGTGGAGAGAAGCGTCGATATTGAGCCGCTTTTTGATGATTGCCACCAACACGTAGGTGCAGACAGCCGACCAGATTTGTGTCTTCACCGCATTGATACTGGTTCCGACGAAAGCTTTGATGCGCAAGTTCTGCTTGATCCACTTGAAGAACAGTTCGACCTGCCAGCGACTCTTGTAAAGCAGCGCCACCTGCAGTGCGTCAAGCTCGAATTGATTGGTCAAAAAGATCAGGCGTCGGCCTTGCCCGGCATCGAAGAACTCGATCCTGCGCAGCGTTGCGGGGTAGTGCACTTTGGAGTAACGGCCCGTCAACACGATAACCTCATCGCTGAGCACACCAATCAGCTCGTTGGCGGGGTCACAGCGCACCACTTTGTACTGCAGCTTAGTGATACATCGGATCACAAAGAACGCTGCGGCGTGGGTAAATCGGATCAGCCGCGCGAAGTGAATGTAGCCACGGTCCATCACATAGAAACTGCCCGCCTCCAGGCGCAAATGATCCAGAAAGCTCGCGTCGGACACGCGCGCACCAGTGATACGGATGAACGCAGGAATGTTGCCGCGCAGGTCCAACAAGGTATGCAACTTCACGCCAGCCCGGCCTTTGGCCGAGGGTGCCCAGGCGAACAGGCTCAGACACAAATCGATCGTGCTCGCATCAATGGCATAGACCGCATGCTGGAGGTCAAGCGCCAAGCTGTCGGTGGCATACATAGGCCTTGCCACAGCGATCAAATGCAGTGCAAAGCTCTCGAAGATACGGCAGTCGCGCCGTTCATTCGCATCAGCGAGTGTGGAGCGTGCGATATTTCCCCGAAACCCAGCTTGATACAGCTTGGCCGATTGGCTGTGCAGGCACGTCGTGATGTCGCGCAAGCTCGCCCGTGCAGTCAATTGGGCAAACATCATGCACAACAGCTGATCCCAATGCGAGAACGAAAGCATTGGGTAACTGCCGGCGTAGCGGGCGACGCCTTGATTGAAGACGGCCCTTGGAAGATGTTCACTAAGTTGGGTGAACACGAGTTTGCCTTTGCGCATGAGGATGCACCTTGCAAATCATTGCGAGTGTGCGGCGCGCCAACATCAGGTTCTATTAGATTTAGAACCACCCCTTGCTATTTCTCAATCCAATCAACGACTTACAGGTCTAATGAGAATGCATCTCCGGACAGTAGTGGACTCGATCCGGGATCCATCTCCGTTTTCCTCCTGCCTTGAAGTTTGCCAACTAGCCGGGTCTCGCCCCGGCGGGCGAGGTACTTTTCTTTGCTTCACCAAAGAAAAGTACCCAAAAGAAAGGCGACCCGATGGTCT
>VBWD01000058.1 GCA_006218055.1 Gallionellaceae bacterium | reverse complement strand
AAAAAAACAGGTCAGAATGTCCGAATAGGATAAAACTCTTTTGTGCGCGACTGATAGCCACATTCAACAGGCGCCCGTCATCACGATCGATGAAGACGCGTTCGCGGTGGTTGTCGTCGGCACGCCGTGTGGCAAGGCTATCTTTGTTCACTGCACTGAAGAGCACTACCGGCTTTTCAGCGCCCTGCAAGGTATGTACTGTACCAATAGTCATTCGCTCGCTAAGCGACTTCCCATCGTTACCGCAATCGAGTTTGTCCAACTCTGACTTGACAGCTGCACGAATGGCCGATGCTTGTCCACGGAAGGGAGTGACGATCGCGACAAGCTTTGCAAGATCTTCGGCCTCGCCAATCCGACCTTGGCTGCGTGCGACCCATCGTGCCAGCTGTAGCCCTGGGCCCTTGAGCCATTGAACGATGGCTTGCACTTCACCAGGATTAGACCATGACTCGCCCTTCAATGGTTCGTCGTTCGGTCCACCAGTCTGATAGAAGCCCAGCGGAGGCAATGGGTAGGAACGCCGCATTTTCTCGCACAGCGTTTGTTCATCTTCTTTCGCGCGTAACGGCAAGTCGGCGTCGCTCAGCATGCCAGGTAACGGGTCCTCGATTATGGGAATGAGTTCACGTGCCGTCAGTGCGCCTTTGCTGTCACGATCATGCTCGTGATAAAGCAAATCAATACAAATGTTGATGATCGATCTAGCGCAACGGTAGTGTTCCCTAAGTAGTAACCCTCGCATACCATGATCCGCCGTCATTTCCGACCTAGAGCAACCGGTAACCGCCAGTTTCATAATCGACCCGCTGGCAGCATCAGCACCGCGCCGACGCCACTGGTCCAATAGGCTCTTCCCAAAACGATCTTGAACCAAGCGCGCATCAACTTCTTCGGTCACTGATGAAACTGGCGACAATTGCTTCATGTCGCCAACAACGATCGCCTGGCGTGCCAGGCTCAACACCGCAGCGCCGAGTTCCGGCGCGGCTTGACCAGCTTCATCGATGATGAGCAGGTCAAGAAACCCAAACAATGGGCCGTCTTTCGCTGTCAACAGTTTTGGCGCACTGTGTAAGGTCGATACCATGCATGGGAATAGCATTGCCAACCGCCTCAAGTCGGTTCGGCGGTCTGCACCCGGCTTGGTGCTCGCTAAACCGAGTAACCATTGTGCTTCCCAATACCTTGCTGCCAGATGAAAAGTGAGAGGGCGCAGCACCACGTCGACGATCTTTTGCGCTGTCGCCTTTTTCTGAGCTGGCTCTCTTTGCTGGGCGAGTTCGCCAAATAGGCCATTGACACATTTCGATGTCCAACCCTCGCATGGGTACTTCTTGGTCAACACCTCGACAGACTCAACCAAGATGTCTCTGCAGGCGTGCTGTTGCAAGGTCACGCTGGTACAAAGCATCGTACGCAAGATTTCGGCGAGCGTTCCCAATTGTTCCATTGCATCTCGACTCATACTGTCGGTTGTCTGAAGCGATTTCACATTGTCATAACAGCCTATGTGTAGATTACCATTTTTCGCAATTTGATAGAGCTTCGTATTGCAGTCATTTACTGCCATCATCTGCGCTTCGCTGGCAACGATGCTTAAGAT
>VBWD01000057.1 GCA_006218055.1 Gallionellaceae bacterium | reverse complement strand
TCCGCGGTAAGTTTCGGTTGTGCAATCGCTTCTCGCAGTCTCTCGGACTGTTGAACACCTCGATCGAACGACTGACTGTTTATTGTTGCGAATTGCACACTGCAGATTGACGCGGAAGTCGACGCAGCGTCGACAGATTTTATACCGAGCTGGGTGGATTTGGAACTACGCGTTTCTATTACGCGCGGTCCACTCGGCAATCTGGGATTGCGTTGTTTCGGTGCGGCGCGTGCATCCGAGTCGGTCGGTGCAATATCCGTTTCGGCAGCTGCCAACTCGACCGGGTCGATCGGGCAACTTGTCGATTGCGCACTTTGTGTTCTTTGTGCGCTTCGCGGATCGGACGTGCGCCGATCCGCTTCACTGCGCTCGTTAGCGCTCAAGCGTTGCGTAACGCGTCGATCGTCTTCTTCCGCATTGTTCGAATCGGTGCGGAATGTTACTCGCTTTTCTGCGGGCGGGTTCATCGATCGGTCAGCGTCTTTGGACTTTGTCCAACGTTTGTGCGTTGCATTTCGGACTCTCTTGAGTCTGCTATTCCGCTATCGGCTGGTCGGAAATTTCCAGTGTTCGGCGTAGTGTGTTCGAGAGTCGAATTGTCCAGTTGAACTGGATTGTCCGTGTCGCCTTCGGAATATGCGTGTTTAAGGCGATCTGTGTGGACAATTTTCGTCCACGATTGTTCATTATGAACAATCCGGACGTTCACGTCGTTGTATGAGTGTGTGATTGTGCACGGGCCGGTGCATGGTGACGCGAATTTGTTGTCGAGCACCGGTTTCAAATAGAAGACTTGGTCTCCTATTTCGAATATCGTTTGCCGTGTACCAACGTCATAACGACGTTTCGATCGAGCTTGTTTTCCGTGCATCGTGTCGCGAGCGAAGCGAAATGCGACCTCGAGTCGCTTGATCAATTTCTCGACCCATTCTGCGTGCGTTGTGCGGGTAGGCGGATTGTCTAGCAGAAGATCAATCGGCAATCGCATTTTTCGACCGAACGTAAGTTCGAATGGACTGTACTCTGTTGTTTCGTGCTCAACCGAGTTGAGCGAAATCTGTACTTTCGGGAGTAGCTCATCCCAATCTTCACTGTGTTGTTGTAGTAGACGGGTGAGTGTCTCCTTGAGAGACCGATTTGCTCGTTCGCAAAGTCCGTTCGCGCTTGGTCGATATGCAGTCGTGCGTGTTTTGCGTACGTTCCAGTATTCGCACAGACCATCCATGATGGTGTTTTCGAAATGCGTGCCTTGATCTGAGTGGATTGATTCGGGCATCCCGTACACACTCACCCAGCGGTCGAAAAACATTTCGATCGCTTTTTCTGCGGTGCAGGACGAGGATGCTCCGAATGCGACTGTGCGTGTGAAATGGTCGATCATTGTCAGCACGTATCTGTGCTGCCGTGCGGTGCGATTAAGTGGTCCCACTAAATCGATTGCGACGACTTGGTTCGGGGAACCAACTTCGAACAGCTGCATCGGCGCTTTCTTGAAGCCGAATTTCTTGCTGCGTTGACACAAGTCACACATGCGGACATAGAGTTTGACGTCGCGCTCGGCTTGTGGCCACCAGAAACGTTCGTGTAGAAGACGCAAGGTCTTCTTACGACCGTAATGGCCCGATTGATCATGCGCATTTGCGATTACAGTCTTGCGACTGTCGAACGGGACGAGTATGCGTACGCGTGGCGGGTCATCCTCGATGATGTAGTGCAATTTGCCTTGCATCAACGCGATCGAATGACGCAGTGCGTGATACGCACGACAATCGTCCGAATATTTGGCGACCTCGCGTTTGGTCGGCCAGCCCTCGTCACACCATTTTCGAACGAGTGCGAGGTCAGGATCGGTATCCTGTTCGAAATGCGCTTCTGTAATCAACCGATTTGAGGCGCGAGTCGCGAGACTCACATGTCGGCTGTCGCCATTTTGCGTTTCGTTTGGCCTTGAGCCAATTGTTGAATAGCCGCTCGACGGTTTGTTGTGAATCGAGGTGGTGATAGGTGGAACTGGCAGTGGAAGGGACTCCTCTTGGAATCGGCGCAGCGTATCGATTTCTTCCCTGCTAAGTTGACCTTCTGTTTCGAGTGAAAGCATTCTTCCACTATCG
>VBWD01000056.1 GCA_006218055.1 Gallionellaceae bacterium | reverse complement strand
TTTAAGCGGACTTACCGCGAGTGCTTTGTTACGTTTCAGGATTTCGGCCATGTCATTCATCTCCTGTCAGCTCAATCCCGGTTGCAACCGATTTCGCCCACGGTGCTGGACGGCGCACTGCCTGCCACACCGGACTCTGTAACGTCAGTGCAAGTTGACGCGCCAGTTCGATCATGCCGCTATAACCTTCGTAGCCGAATTCGCGTTCCTGGTTGATATCGAGGAACGGCACTTTCGCTTTGAGCGCGGTGTACATGTTCCGACCACCCGCTATAAGAATATCCGCTCGATATTCTTTAACCACACCGAGCAACGCCTTGGGACTGCCATCGGTGATCATCTTGGTCTTGTCACCCATAATTTCACGAATTCGCTCCTTGTCTTCTTCGGTGGATTTGTTCGTGCCAGTCGCCACCACTTCCAAACCCAGATCTTGCAGCGCAGAAACGATAGACCATGATTTCACCCCACCGGTGTAGAGGAGCACACGCTTACCGCGCAGCTTGTCGCGCCACGGGTCGAGAGCCAGATTGATGTTGGCTTCTTCGCGGGCAATCATCACTTCCACACGCTCAGTCAGTGATGCATCATTGAGCAATTGTGCGAAATCGCGGAACGCCATGGATGTGTCAGTCACACCATAGAAACTGCCCTCGAAGAATGGGATGTTGTAATCGGTTTGCAGTTTGCGCGCCACGTTGAGCAATGCCTTGGCACACACCACCATATCCACTTCCGCACGATGCATAGTCTGCACATCATGAAAGCGTGCATCACCTGACAAGGTACAGAGTATGCGTAAGCCGAGTTCATCAAACAGCGGCAGGACATTCCAGAATTCTCCAGCGATGTTGTATTCACCGATTAAATTCACATCATGCACGGTGATACCTTGACGCTGAGATTCAGATGGCACTGGCAACGGTTCGCCTGTCCCCACTACATACTTGAACATCGCTTCACCGGCGATGCGATTGCCGAGATTTTTGGTGCCGTAAAAGCCGGCGCAATCCACCGGAACAACTGGCACGCCACACTTCTCAGCAGCGGCCTTGCATACGGCCGAAATGTCATCGCCGATCAGCGCGGGCACGCAGGTGTTATAAACAAATACTGCTGCGGGGGAATAACTATCCACCGCCTGCTTGATCGCATGGAACAGCCGCTTTTCGCCGCGCCCCATGATGACATCCTGTTCGGTGAGATCGGTGGTCATGCCGATACGATACAAGGTCGGTCCCGAGGATCGAGTACCACGGTTATCCCACGAACTTCCTGCACAAGCGATCGGCCCATGCACGATGTGCGCCACATCGGCGATAGGCAGCAACGCAATTTGCGCCCCGTCAAACGAACATCCTCCCGCCGTCGCTCCCGGCTTGGGACGCGCACAGCCCGACTTCGACTTGGTGTTATGTGTACACGCCGGTTCGTTTAGGAGTTCGGCGATGTCCTTGGCTTGCATGGCATTTACCAAAAAGATGACTATGCATCACTTACTGCAAAGCTCATGCCAAGGCGCATCAAATTGATTTAATGGAAATATACTTAATTGCAGAATGTCGTAAAGGCTACAACTTGAATGAGTATCGACAATCAAACCGAATACGGTGCAGATAACCAATCGCGCAACAAAAAAGTTTCCGT
>VBWD01000039.1 GCA_006218055.1 Gallionellaceae bacterium | reverse complement strand
CGGGTTATGAGCCCGACGAGCTGCCAGACTGCTCCACCCCGCGTCTGAGGGGCGGCATTGTATGGACCAAGCACGACTCGGTCAAGCGCTTATTGAAAATAAGCTGTAATGCGAATGTATTCACGCCGTTCGACTCACTGAATCAGGCACAACAGGAACTAAATAACCAACTGCATGCCTACCCGCCCGATGCGATTAGATGAGAGGTCAACAGGCGCTCCATTCATGATGCGACATGTAATCAGCAGTTAAATTAGAATCACTAGCCTAAGTAGTTATATTGAGCGCGCATCTTGGAGATACAAAGTAATGAAAAGAATTTGCATATCTGCTTTAGCCATACTTCAACTAACTCAACCCGCCTCAGCTCAAGATATCGCGCTATCTGAAGTCCAAATAAACAAACTGGGCATCTTGACCGCACCGCTCCCCCCGAAACAACAAGGCGAGCTTTCAGGAATGCCTGCCCAAGTCGTCATCCCCAGCAATCAGTTATTCACCGTCAGCACCCCCTTAGCGGCGATGGTTGAACAGACATTGGTTGGCGTGGGGGACTCGGTGACAAAAGGCCAAGTGATCGCAACTTTACAAAGCCCCGCACTCGCCGAAGCTCAACGCGGCCTGTTGCAGGCCTATACACAGTCACAGCTTGCCAAAGAGAATCTTTTGCGCGATGAACAGTTATGGAAGGATGGGATTATTGCAGAGAGCCGTCTGCGTGCGACACAAAGTCAACAACGCGAAGCTAATGCAGCCATGTCTGAACGCAAGCAGGCGCTCAAACTTTCTGGCATGTCCGACAATGCGATCGAGCATCTGCAATCGAACAACAACCTAAGTAGTGTTCTTTCTATCACCTCTCCCATCGCAGGCGTGATCCTCGATAAGACCGCCAGTTCTGGCCAACGCTTAGATGCGGCGACACCGCTATTCAAAGTGGCCAAATTGGAGCCCCTTGCTTTAGAGATACAAGTTCCACTCTCGAGCGCGCGCAACCTAAAGGTAGGAGCAGCGGTAGTGATTCCAGCCTTTGATGCCAAGGGCAAGTTAACCGCAGTAGGACGCAGTTTGAGCGGCGGCAACCAAACGATATTGGTGCGTGCACTTATCCATGAAGGAGTAGCTAATCTGCGACCGGGTCAATTCGTTGAGGCCACGATAGCTACCCAAAACGGCACTTCCGCACAGTGGAACATCCCCAATAGCGCCTTATCCAGGCTGGATAATAAAATACTAATCTTCATCAAGACACCAACCGGTTTCCGCACCGAAGCGGTCACCGTGTTGGGCGAGGGAGCTCAAAGCACTGTGATCAGTGGTGCACTCAAGGGAGATGAGCAGATCGCCATACAAGGCATCTCCGCATTGAAATCTTCTGCGATGGGTATCGGCGGGGGCGAGTGATGCTGTCTAAGTTAGTCGAATTCGCGCTGACTCAGCGACTGCTGTCCGGCGCGCTCACCCTAATGGTCGTTGGCGCAGGCATCAGCGCGTTCCATAACCTCCCGATCGATGCCTTTCCCGACGTATCGACCACCCAAGTCAAGATGATCATGAAAGCCCCGGGCATGACGCCCGAGGAAGTGGAAGCGCGCATCGTCGCACCCATTGAATTAGAGATGTTGGGCATCCCTAACCAACGCGTACTCCGCTCGATCTCCAAATATGCCATCGCTGACATCACCATCGATTTCACCGACGACACTGATATCTACTGGGCTCGTCAACAAGTGGCAGAACGACTTAACAACGCGATTCGCGACCTTCCTGCCGACGTGTCAGGTGGACTCGCCCCCATCACGACACCGCTGGGTGAGATGTTCATGTTCACTGTCGAAGGTGAAGGCATTTCCTTAGAACAGCGCCGCACCATCTTGGATTGGACGATTCGTCCTGCCCTGCGCACCTTGCCAGGGGTCGCTGATGTGAACTCGCTCGGCGGCATGGCGCGTAGCTTTGAAATCGTGCCAGACCATAATGCACTGGCCTCACACGGCATCTCTTTTGCCACCTTACAAGAAGCCATTCAATCGAATAACCGAAATGACGGCGCAGGCCGCATCAGTGACGGTGATGAGGCTTTGTTGGTGCGTGCTGAAGGTAGCGTCAAGACTTTGCAAGACGTGCGCGACATCGTCATCTCAACGACACAAGGTAGTCCTACCCGCGTGGGTGACGTCACTGAAGTGCGCATAGGTGCACTCACCCGCTATGGCGTCGTCACAAAGGACAGCAAAGGTGAGGCAGTGCAGGGTTTGGTACTTGGACTGCGCGGAGCGAATGCACAAAAAGTAGTGGATGGCGTTCGCGCCAAACTAGACGAACTGGCACCAACACTGCCCAAAGGCGTGACCACCAAAGTCTTCTATGATCGCGGCAGTTTGGTAGAACGTGCAGTTGGCACCGTCACCAAATCACTCGCTGAAGCTATCGTCATCGTAGTTGTACTACTCGTGCTATTCCTTGGAAATCTGCGCGCTGCATTGGTCGTTGCCCTCACATTGCCGCTGGCCGTACTCATCACCTTCATTCTGATGCAAGAATTCGGCATGTCAGCCAATCTGATGTCGCTCGGCGGGCTGGCGATCGCCATCGGTATGCTGGTGGATGCGGCCGTGGTGGTGGTAGAGAACATCATCAATCACCTCGCCCATAAGCGTGAACACATCCCCCATCTGCACGTCATCTACCGTGCTGTCAAAGAGGTAATCACACCTGTTGCTGCCGGGGTTGCCATCATCATCATCGTGTTCCTCCCTTTGATGACGTTGCAAGGATTGGAAGGCAAACTATTCATTCCCGTTGCATTGACCATCGTGTTCGCTTTGGCGGGTTCTTTGCTGTTGTCACTCACCTTCGTGCCCATGCTTGCATCCTTCTTACTGAAAGAGGCCGACCACGGTGAGCCTTGGTTGGTACGCAAAGCAATGGGGCTCTACCTCCCCCTATTACAGCGTGCCTTAAACAATGAGGGAAAAGTCATCAAAGGCGCGCTGGCCATGCTCGTCGTCACAGCCGGTGTCTTTATGTTACTGGGTAAGACCTTCATGCCTGAGATGGATGAAGGCGACATCATCATGCAGGTATCAAAACTGCCTTCAATCAATATCGCGCAAACATCCGAAATGGATCAACGCATTCAAGCCGCCATCTTGGCGCAAGTGCCCGAAGTCAGTGGCATGGTTTCGCGTGCGGGAGCAGACGAACTTGGCCTAGACCCGATGGGGTTGAACGAGACAGACAACTTCTTGGTTCTCAAGCCCCAAGGTGAATGGCAAGGTCAAGATAAGACCGAGATCATCGATCACATCCGCAAGGTGATGGGAGATTTCCCGGGCGTTGAATATAGCTTCACTCAACCTATCGCCATGCGCGTCTCAGAGATGCTCACCGGTGCACGCGGCGACATCGCCATCAAGATATTCGGTAGCGATCTCGACAAGCTCAACACCACTGCCGAACAGATGGTGAAGGTGCTGGAAGGCATAGAAGGCAGTGAAGATGTATTCACCGTCAAGAATAGTGGCGTGCAGTATTACCGCGTCATCATCGACCGCATGGCGGCTGGGCGTTTGGGTTTGAGTGTTGACGACATCGCCACCGCCTTGCGTGGGCAGATCGAAGGTCAACAATTGGGCACGGTGATCGAAGGTACACGTCGCACACCGCTCATCATGCGCGGTGATGCGGACATCCAACAATCACCCGCCTTGTTTGCTGCTCTCACCTTACCCCTGCCTAGTGGCCAGGCAATACCGCTCTCCGTGGTCGCAAAACTTGAACGTGCCGACGGCCCTGTCAAAGTGGATCGACAAGATGGTCAGCGTATGGTGGTGGTGCAGAGCAACGTGCGCGACCGCGATTTGGTCGGCTTCGTCGAAGAAGCCAAAGCTGCCGTGGCCGCACAGATACAAATGCCTGAAGGATATAGCCTGACCTGGGGGGGGCAATTTGAGAACCAACAACGCGCGGCAGCTCGTTTGGCCGTCGTTGTGCCCATCGCACTTGGCATGATCTTTATGTTGTTGTTCGCCACTTTCGGTTCGGTACGCCAAGCCGCACTGGTGTTGACCAACATCCCATTCGCTTTGATCGGTGGCGTGTTCGCGCTATGGATCAGCGGTGAATACATGTCAGTGCCCGCATCGGTCGGCTTCATCGCCCTACTCGGTATCGCTGTGTTGAACGGCGTGGTGATGGTGTCTTACTTCAACCAACTACATGCAGAGGGTATGAGCATCGCTGATGTGGTATTCGAGGGCGCGAAGCGTCGTCTACGCCCCGTGTTGATGACTGCGAGCATCACGGCATTCGGCCTCCTTCCCGTATTGTTCGCTACCGGCCCTGGCTCTGAGATACAAAAACCACTTGCCATCGTCGTCACCGGAGGCTTGATTAGTTCGACCATACTCACCCTTATCATGCTCCCCATCCTGTACCGTCGCTTCGGTCTGGAAAAAGTGAAAGTTCAATCATGAAAGAAATGAATTGCTGCCTGACCTTGGTCTGCCATAAGTCATTAGAAGAGCGACTGGTAGACCATTTACTAGAACATCCGGAATGGGTGCGCGGCTTTTCGCTGACCCGTATCGAAGGCGGTAGCCAGAAAGAGAAGTTGCCCAGCATGCTGGAGCAAGTGCGCGGACGTTCTCAGCGCGTGCAGATCGCAACGGTACTGAACAACGAAGATGCTCAAGAGCTCATCGCACACTTAAAACATGAAGAACCCAATACCGAAATCGCCTACTGGATCACGCCTGTCATCGAATTCGGGAGATTAGGATGAAAAAAATTCATCTGACGGGCTTTTTGCTGCTTGGGGTGATTTCCCAAGTGCGAGCAGTCGATCTCCCCGACCTACCACCACACCAACAAGTGGATGTGGCGCTGGATTCCCATGTCAACGTACTGAATGCGCGCTCGCAATTACAGATAGAAAAAGTTAACCAGCGCAAACGAGAGAGCGGCGAATACGAATTCACTGTACGCGGCGGAGCCTATGAAGACTACTACTTCAATCCTGGCGGCAAAGAAGGTTATCGCGATTGGGAGGTTGCTATCGAGCGCCCATTCCGCCTGCCGCACAAGATGTTCATCGACAGCGAAATCGGTGCTGAAGGGGTTGCACGTGGCGAGAACGGCATAGGCGATGCTCGCCATGAGGCCTCCCGCACCCTATTGCAATTGTGGTTCAACTGGCAGCGTGAACGCGCCCAACTCTCGCAATGGCAACAACAAGTAGATATCCTCTCGCAACAAGCCACCATGACCGAGAAGCGCATCAAAGCAGGTGACGCGCCACGCATGGAACTGAACCAAGTCAATGCTGCCACTGCGTTAGCGGGTATCGCCTCCCAGCAAGCTCGTTTGCGCGCCGAGTTGGCAGCCAATGAACTATCGCGACAATTCTCTGCCGTCAAATTGCCCGCAGAGGCAACAACGGCACAGCCGCAAACCATCAATGGCGAACTCGCACACTGGCGCCAGATCATCCTCAAGCAAAACCATGAGCTTGGCTTGATCGAGGCCGATACCCGTCAACAAACAAAACTGGCTGAACGGGCTCGCGCAGATCGCCTGCCTGACCCCACGCTCGGCCTGCGTTACGCCTCCCAATTGAATAACAACCAACGCATAAGCGGTGTCTACTTTTCGATTCCCCTGCCATCTGGTCAGCGTTCAGCCACCGCAGAAAATGCGATGCTCGCCGCACAGATAGCCGCCGATCGAGAACTCGCCGTGCGCGCACGTCTCGATGCCGACATCTTCACGGCTTACACCCGAGCTGTGAACAACTATCAAATCTGGCAACAAGCGCGAGACGCTGGAATCGCCCTACGTCAGAATGCTGAATTGGTCGCACGCGCCTATAGCCTAGGCGAAAGCAGCCTAGGTGAAACATTGGTCGCACGTCGGCAGGCACTGGAAGCCTCGTTAGCCGAAAGCATCGCGCGTTTAGATGCCAACGAAGCACGCTATCGCCTTCTACTCGATGCGCACCAACTCTGGGTAGATACCGACCAACACAAGGGGCATTGATGCAGAATGCGGAGCTGATAGGCAGCCTGGCTGCAATTCTTACAACCACTGCTTTCATTCCTCAAGTGTGGCAGGTGTGGCGCACCAAACATACCAAAGACATCTCGCTCGCTATGTATGCCCTATTCACAGGCGGCGTTGCGCTATGGTTGGCATATGGCATCCTGCTTGGCGCTTGGCCTATCATTATTGCCAATTCAGTCACCCTTCTCCTTGCAGGCAGCGTACTGATTCTGAAATTAAAGTTTGGCTGACCATGGACGATACGGCTCGAAGACACCCTTTTTTATCCATATAGATTCCCGCGATGCGCAAAAAGATTCCTGTACGCAACATCCGACTGGGCATGTACATCCAAGAGCTTTGCGGTAGCTGGATGGACCATCCCTTCTGGAAAAAATCTTTCCTGCTGGAATCCCCCGCAGACCTCAATACCTTACAGACCTGCGGCATACAAGAAGTATGGATAGACACCGCGAAGGGCATCGACGTAGAAAGCGATGTCGTCGCCATCACTGATGAAGACCACCAACGAAAGATCGCTGAAGAATTGCATCTCATAGCGACATCAGCGCCGCAGGTAGTTGCGAAAATATCCATACAGCAAGAGTTGGAGACCGCACGCAAATTGCAAGCCAAGAGTAAAGCAGCTGTCACCTCAATGTTCAATGAAGTGCGCATGGGCAACGCCATCAAAGTCAGCGAGGCGGCGCCGCTGGTAGAAGAGATCAGCCAATCCATCACGCGCAACCCAGAAGCCTTTCTCAACCTCGCCCGCCTCAAGACCAAGGACGATTACACCTATATGCATTCGGTTGCCGTTTGCGCTTTGATGATCGCATTAGGTAAGCAACTAGGGCTAACAGGAGCAGATTTGAAGGAAGTGGGACTGGCTGGTCTGCTTCACGATGTCGGCAAGATGATGATTCCCGATGAAGTTCTCAACAAACCGGGCAAGCTCACTGACGAAGAATTCGATATCGTCAAGCAGCATCCCAATAAAGGCTGGGAATTGTTGCATGGCTCGCCCGACATCACCGCCGCCACACTCGATGTGTGCCTGCATCATCACGAACGCGTGGATGGGAAGGGTTATCCCGACAAACTCTCTGGCGACAAACTGACGCTATTCGCTCGCATGGGAGCGGTTTGCGACGTGTATGACGCATTAACCTCTAATCGTTGTTACAA
>VBWD01000055.1 GCA_006218055.1 Gallionellaceae bacterium | reverse complement strand
ATGTATCAGTTGCTCTTGTGGATACTCCACCGCCGTATCATTTAAGCCCACCAATAAATACTGACGTTCTGTGTCCGGTATGACGCTCAGGGTTCTGATGTGCTGCCCGGGGTCCTCTTCTAGACTTTTTATGAGTGTTTCAAGCGCCGTATTGAGGTAGCTGTTCATCCGGTGCGGATCAACTTCCGGAACGCACTGCGTTGTCAACATAAATCCATCACCCAAATCATCCACCGAGAGCGTAATCGGATAATTTGTTCGCTCTTGGCCACCAATGACGCGCATGCCTTTCCATGCGACATTCTGCTCTTCGTCATTACCAGAAGAGGCTGTGCCGCTATGGCGGTAATTGAGTAAGCTGGTAAATAGGGGTAAGTGTGCGGAAACACCGCTGCATCTTTGTGCAAGCGCCAACGATGCTTGCTCATGCGGCAGCAGATCGATCAGGTGTTGATGGGTTTCTCGAACGACTTGACCTACCGTACGCTGACCCAGCGAGACACGTACGGGCAGGGTGTTGATGAACATCCCCAGGACCTTATCTGCACCATCGGAGCCTTGCAGGCGACCGGATAAAACTGTGCCAAAGACGACATCGTCACGCCCGCTACATTGACTGATCACTTGTGCCCATGCCGCATGAAATAGCACTGCGGCAGTCATCCCGTGTGTGCGCGCCATGTCTCGAATGCGACGTGCTAGTTGACCTTCCAAGCTGAAATGCGCTTCCTGAATCTGGCTGCTGTCAACTTGTACATTCAGAATGCCAAATGGTACCGTCGGTTCATCAATGTCACCTAATTGTTGGCGGAAATAGGCCGCATGTTCTTCCGGTGTGACTGTCAGCGTTTGTGCAATAAAATTCCGGTAGGGCAGCGACGGTGGCAAGGCATCGGGACGCCCATTGAGGATCAGTTCAATTTCAGCGACAATAAATTCCAGCGTCATATGGTCGCTGACGATGTGATGATTGAGCAAGGACAAATACCACTCACCCGACTGCGGATCTTCGGCGATATAGGCGGCAAGCAAAGGGGCACGTTGCAAATCCAGGCGCGTAGTGCGTGGATCAGTCCGACGCTGTAATTGATCAAGTGCATCGGCTCCATGCTCGAGCACCAAGGTTTCAACAGGAAGAACCGCATGGCGATGCACCACTTGCACAGGCTGTGTCAGGCCCGACCAATGTATGCTGCTGCGTAAAATATCATGCCGGTTAATTACTTGTTGTAGCGCACCTAAAAACTTGTCCAAGCGTTCTCTACCATCAAACGCGAGTATGGATAGAATGAGATAGGTGTCACCCTGTGTCTTCAGTAAATGCTGGAATAAGATACCTTCCTGCAAAGGCGCTAACGGATAGATGTCTTGGATATTCGCGACGCCCCCAGGAACACTGGAGATAATTTGATCAATGTGCGTTTGATCCAGTGCTACCAGTGGCAACATCTCCGGAGTGATGACTGTTGTGCCGGCCTCAATTAGATTGGGTGGTACAAGGGCGGGCTGCGCTTGAACCGTTCCTGCCATAGCGGCAGCCATCGCACTCAAACTTGGCGTATTAAATATTGTTCGTACATCTGCATTTAATTTAACTTGGCGCAGGCGCTCTATGAGCGTGATAGTAAGGAGCGAATGTCCGCCCAGTTCAAAGAAGTGATCATGTCGGCCGACTCGTTCCACACCGAGCAACTCTTGCCAGATTGCG
>VBWD01000038.1 GCA_006218055.1 Gallionellaceae bacterium | reverse complement strand
ATGACGGCAGGCCACAAGCCCGCGTTCTTGGCGATGAGGCCGATCTCGGTTTTGCTGAAACCCATGTCCATATAGAACGGTGTCGCCAGCGCGGTGCACAGGCTGTCGCCGAGTTTGTAGAAGAACAGGAAGGCGAGGATGAGCAGTGCGCTGTTCCAACCTTGGCGCGAGATGAATTCGTGGAAGGGTTCGACCACTGCCTCGCGCAAAGTCTTGGGCGGTGCGGCGCGATGTGGCTCGCTCACCATCAGCGTCATCACCATGCCGGGCAGCATGAACAGTGCGGTGATGATGAACACCATACTCCACGGCAGATGGTCGGACAGGATGAGCGAGAGCGAACCGGGGATGAGACCTGCGATGCGATACGCGTTGACGTGGATGGAGTTGCCGAGACCGAGTTCGGAGTCGCTCAACAACTCGCGACGATAGGCATCTAGCACGATGTCCTGCGTGGCAGAGAGGAAGGCCAGCAACGTACAAAATAAAACAATCGTGCTCATCTCGGTCTGCGGTGAGAAGCCGCCGAGGGTGGCGATGACCAATAACAATCCAACTTGCGACACCAACATCCAACCGCGACGACGACCCAGCGCAGGTACGGCGTATCTATCTAGCAAGGGCGACCAGATGAACTTCCATGTGTAGGGAAACTGGATGAGCGCGAACAGGCCGATGGTCTTGAGATCGATCTGCTCACTGCGCAACCACGCAGGTACAAGGTTGAACAGCAGATACAGCGGCAGGCCGGAAGAGAATCCGATAAAGACGCATATCAACATGCGCCTTGTGAAGAGCTGCTGCCAGATGGTCATGGGGTGGGCGCTTTGTTGAAAAAGGTTTCCCTCACCCTAGCCCTCTCCCAGAGGGAGAGGGAACTTGAAGCGGAGAGTGGATTTAGCCCCTCGCCCTTCGGGAGAGGGGTTGGGGTGAGGGAACACTCGTTTAATTTATCCAGCACGCTTAACCCGATACACCGCCATGCTGCCCAACAGGTTAGGCAACACGTTCACGTCGTTACCCTCTGTCATCACATGGCGCGCGAGGATGCTCACCTCGTGGGTAGCGCACAGGTCTTCGAAATCATGCAGGGTGCACAGGTGCACGTTTGGTGTGTCGTACCACTGGTAAGGCATGTCGGTGGAGATAGGCATGTTGCCGCAAAGCACCTGCATGCGGTTCTTCCAGTAACCGAAGTTGGGGAAGCTGACGATGCCTTCACGACCTACGCGTAGGATCTCTTTCATCAGCGCTTCGGTGTGTTTGGTCGCCTGCAAGGTCTGCGACAAGATGACGGAGTCGAACGCATCATCCTCGAAATCGGCGAGGCCCGATTCCAAGTCGTTCTGAATGACGTTCACGCCGTTGGCGATACAGGTGGCGACATTGGCATCGCTGATCTCGACGCCGTAACCGACCACCTTGCGCGTCTCGCGCAAGTAGCGCAACAAGCTGCCGTCACCGCAACCAAGGTCGAGCACGGCTGAGCCTTCAGGGATCCATGCGGCGATAGCGGCGAAGTCGGGGCGGGATTGGATGATGGATGCGTTCATAGACACAACTTTCGAATAGCGGACTCGTTCCCTCCCCCATGCAGGGGGAGGGGTAGGGTGGGGGTTGAAGCAGTGGTGCCTAGCAACTCTACCCCCATCCTAGCCTTCCCCCTGCATGGGGGAAGGGACTGGCGCGGCTTAAATGAGAAAGGTGCGGTCATTTCGAAATCTCCCTCGCTACCCCATCCAAGTAATTCCGCATCACTGCGATGTACTGCGTATCTTCCATCAAGAAAGAATCGTGGCCGTGGTCTGACGTCACCTCGGCGTAGCTCACGTCGCGGCGGTTGTGCAGCAGGGCATGTACGATCTCGTGCGAACGCGCGGGCGAGAAGCGCCAATCGGTGGTGAACGACACCACGAGGAACTTGGCTTTCGCAGCGGCGAAGGCACGGTTCAAGTCGCCGTCCAGCTCACGCGCAGGATCGAAGTAGTCCAGCGCCTTGGTCATCAGCAGATAGGTGTTCGCGTCGAAATACGCGGCGAATTTGTCGCCTTGGTAGCGCAGGTACGACTCGATCTGGAACTCGATGTCGTAACTGAAATTCAATTTGCCGTGACGCAATTCGCGGCCGAATTTGTCGGCCATCGCGTCATCGGAAAGATAGGTGATGTGTCCCAACATGCGCGCCAAACGCAGGCCACGTGTTGGCACCACGCCGTGCTGGTAGAAATCGCCGCCATGGAATTCGGGGTCGGTCAGGATGGCGCTACGAGCCACGTCGTTGAACGCGATGTTCTGCGCAGTGAGGTGCGGCGCGGTCGCGATGGCCAACACATGCGCCACGCGGTCGGGATAGGCCAGCGCCCACTGCATCGCCTGCATGCCACCCAAGCTACCGCCGACGATGGCCGCGAAACGTTGGATGCCGAGTTGGTCGGCCAAGCGCGCTTGCGCATTGACCCAGTCTTCCACGGTGACGACGGGGAAGGACGAGCCATAAGGCTTGCCAGTCGATGGGTCGATAGACGAAGGCCCGGTCGAGCCGTGACAGCCACCGAGGTTGTTCAGCCCGATGACGAAGAATTTAAGGGTGTCGATGGGTTTGCCCGGTCCCACCATGTTGTCCCACCAGCCGATGTTCTTGGTGTCATCGGCGTAGTAACCCGCGACGTGATGATGACCCGATAGTGCGTGGCAGATGAGGATGGCGTTGGACTTGTCGGCGTTCAATGTGCCGTAGGTCTCGTACATCAACTCATAGCGTGGCAACACAGCCCCGCTCTTGAATGTGAGCGTTGTGTCGAAGGTGGCGCGTTGCGCCTTGACGATTCCAACCGATGAATTCAAAACAACTCCAAAAATAAAAACCCGCGCAGCTTGTGGCTAGAGCGGGTTCACTCGCTTTAGCTGGAATGTTTTACGTGCCCCGCAAGCTGAACTCAAATCGGCACGGAGCGAAGTGTCCGTGTTTTGCTGAAAGCTGTCAATTCAACGAACTCATTCCTTCCCCCATGCAGGGGGAGGGGATAACTGCGTGCCCTCACGCCTGCCACACCCCGAATCCCGCCTCACGCAGATCGATAGCGACGTCCACTTCCTTGTCGCGTGCTTCGTCGTAAGACATCGGGTTGAAGGCTTCGTAGAGGTCAGACAAAAGATGCAGGCCGTAATCGGTGACGTAGCGATTGGCTTGGATGCCGGCTTTGTGTTTGTCGAAACGGATATCGGGATTGAGCCCAGTCATGCCGACGTAGACGCAGGGTTTACCCGTGATGTAAGCGGGATTGCACTTCTTGAACTTGCCTTCGTACAGCACGTCTTTCGATAGCTCGATCACATACACGTGGTAATGCTTGCGGCGTGCCATGCAAGGTTAGATCGTGGTTGCGGTGATGACGCTACGACGCGCACTGGTGTGCTCGAACCAGCTTTTCAGATTCGGATGCGCACCCCGCCAATCACGCTCTGCGAAACGTAGGTCGAGATAGAGCAGGGCGCTGACCAAGGCGAGGTCGGCCAGTGTGAGTGCATCGCCCTCACACCAACGCTTCTGTCCCAAAAGATCCGAGGCATATTGCAGCGCTTTGCTGACGGCGGTGTCGTGCATCGCGATGGTGGAGGTTTGTTGTCTTTCAACAGGACGAACGACTTCGTTACGCATGACGACAGCGGAATCCATGATGCCGTCGGCCAATGCCTCCCAGCGTTTCACACGCAGCTTCGCCGCAGGGTCATCGCGCGGAATGAGGATGGGCGCATCGTTCAGCGTGTCCACGTATTCGATGACGGGAGAATCGAAGATGCAGAAACCGTCATCGAGGATGAGCGCAGGGATGCGACCAAGTGGGTTGACCTGCAACACCAAGCTGCCTGGTTCGGTCGGTGGGTCGACCACGTAGTCGTGCGGGATGTTCTTTTCCAATAGCGCCAAACGCACTTTGCGCACATAGGGGCTGGTGTTGGAACCGAGTAGTTTCATGTCATCTCCCTGGTGAGTTGGCAGAACGTCAGGCAGCAAGCCCGCGCGATGGAACGGGCACTTTAAGCCGCGTTCAACTTGTCCAGCAATTCGCGGATCTTGATGGGATCGTCCGCACGCAATATCTTTTGTGTGAGGAAGGTGACCTCGGGCAAGTTGGTAGTGAGTACGCGTTGCTTGGTACCGAGCAGTTGCGCGGGATGCATGGAGAATTGACGCAAGCCCATGCCGAGCAACAAGCGCGTGTAAGCATATTCACCTGCCATCTCACCGCACACCGATACGGGCACTTCAGCCTTGTTCGCGCTTCCGATGACGAGAGCCAATAGTTGCAGCACGGCCGGATGGAGCGGGTCATACAGGTGTGCCACCTCCTCGTCGGTGCGGTCGATGGCCAGTGTGTACTGGATCAAGTCGTTGGTGCCGATGGAGAGGAAATCCAGTTTCTTGATGAAGATGTTCAGCGCCAGCGCAGCGGCGGGTATCTCGATCATGCCGCCGATCGGCACATCTTCCTTGAAGGCGACACCCTGCCCCTTCAATTCCAGTTTGACCCCGTCGATCAACTGCAAGGTCTGCGTGATCTCGGAAGCACCCGACAACATCGGCACCAAGATCTTTAGATTTCCGAAAACCGAGGCGCGCAACAATGCGCGCAGTTGGGTGCGGAACAGTTGCGGTTCAGCCAGACACAGGCGGATGGCACGCAGACCCAGTGCGGGATTGCTGGCCACGCGGGTGACACCTTTGAGCTGTTTGTCCGCGCCCAAGTCGTAGGTGCGGATGGTCACGGGCATCTCGCCCATACCTTCCAGCACGGTGCGATAGGCGCCGAACTGCTCTTCCTCATCGGGCAGGTCGTCGCGGTTGAGAAACAGGAACTCGCTACGGAACAAGCCGATGCCTGATGCGCCGTTCTCCATCACTTGCGGCAGATCGGTGGGCATCTCGATGTTGGCTTGCAACTCGATACGCGTACCGTCCAGCGTGGTGGCGCGTGCCGTGCGCAGACGTTTGAGTTTCTGCCGCTCCAACACGAATTGGCTCTGGCGCAGCTTGTATTCCGCCAGCAGGTTCTTGTCCGGATTGACGATGACCACACCCTGCTCGCCATCGACGATGAGCATGTCGCGATCTTTGATGAGCTCGCGTGCGTGATGCAGACCGACGACGCAGGGGATGTTCAGGCCGCGCGCGACGATGGAGGTGTGCGATGTCGCACCGCCGAGGTCGGTGAGGATGGCGCAGAACTGATGCGGCTTGAGCTGGATCAGATCGGCCGGGCTGACATCGTGCGCGACTAATACCATCTCTGAATCATGATGCGGAGTGGGCGGTTGGTGACCGGGATGGCCGCTCAATACCTTGAGCACGCGCTCGACGACTTGGATGACGTCGGTCTTGCGCTCGCGCAGGTAGGCATCATCGAACGCTTCGAATTGCATCACCAGCTCGTCCATCTGCGACTTTAATGCCCACTCGGCGTTGCAGTGTTCTTGCTCGACCATGTTGCGTGCCGCGTGGCTGATGTGTTCGTCGCCCAGGATCATCAGGTGCAGATCGAGGAAAGCGTCGAACTCGGCGGCAGCCTGTTGCGGACGGTTGGCGCGCAGCGCGGTCAATTCGTCACGTGTTGTTTTTAGCGCGGCGTCCAGACGCGCGACTTCTTCCGCGACCAGATTCTTGGGCAACATGTAATGCACGACTTCGAGCGAAGTGTGCGAGACGAGATGGGCATGGCCGATGGCTATACCACTCGAAACGGGAAGGCCGTGTATGGTGAATGTCATTCGCCTTCCCCAAAGTAGTCATTGATGAGCGCGAGGAGAGCGCTCATTGCCTCTTCCTCGCGTTCGCCATTTGTCTCGATGGAAACTGTCGAACCCTTGGCGGCAGCCAGCATCATCACGCCCATGATGCTCTTGGCATTGATCCGTCTTCCGTTGCGCGACATCCAGACTTCGCAGGGATATTGCGAGGCGAGTTGGGTGAGTTTGGCGGACGCGCGCGCGTGCAAGCCAAGCTTATTGATAATGAGTGCGTCTTGATTTTGCATCTTTGATCCTTAGTCGTCCGGGTTCATCGCCACGATGCACTCGCGTCCACCATCAAGTGCGATCTGTGCCAGTTCGGGCATGGCCTTGGTGGGGTGGCACACGACGCGCAGCAACATCGGCAGGTTCACGCCCGCCACGCCCATGATGTGTTCTTCTCGGCACAGTTGGCGTGCGACATTGCTGGGCGTCGCGCCGAAGATGTCGGCGAGGATGAGCACGCCGTTGCCTTTATCCAGTTGCCGGACGAGTTCGTGTCCTTCAGCGAGTTTCTGTTGCGGGTCATCGTCGGCGTGCACCGACAGTACCTTCAGAAAGGGAGGCATCTCGCCCAATACATGCTTGACGCAATCCGCCAGGCTCTCACCCAGACTGTTGTGCGCCACGATCAATATTCCGGCCATCAGATGACTCCTATGAATCGCGCGATCAAGGCGGCGATGAGTAACAACACCATCCAGCCGTAGCGCATCATCCAGCGTAATGCGCGGGCCTTGGATGCGTCTTCGGCATTTGCCGCATCGACCAGAATGCGCACCTGTTTCAAGGCGCGGTGCGCGGTGGTGCGGCGGATGTTCTGCTGTAGCGGGTCGTCGTTGCTCATGGTTCTATCGTGCGAACGGTTTTGCTGTCGGTGAATTCTAGCCGTTTCTGCATGGAGACGGTGAGGTGTACCACGCCTTCAGCATCGATGAGCAAGGCTTCTTCGAGCTGCATCTTGTTGGCGGCGGTGCGCCAACCTGTAACACCGGAGATGAACAGGGGCTTGGACGAGGCATCGGACAGTAGGCCGGCGCGAGCGCCATGCGTGATGATGGTGACGGCCTGCACACCTTGCACGGGATGTCCGTTACGCGGGTCGATGAGATGGCAGAAGCGCTTTGCACCCAGCTCGAAGTAACGCTGATAGTCGCCCGAGGTGCCGACCGCTTCCCCATCGCGCAATTCCAACGTGGCTAACGCGCCGGGCTTGCGCGGATGCTGGATGCCGACACGCCATGGCCGTTTACCGTGCGACCCCAGTGCCAGCACGTTGCCGCCGATATTGATGAGCGCGTTGTGGATACCTTGTTGCTTGAGGATGGCGGCTGCACGATCCAGTGCATAACCTTTTGCATAGCCGCCGAGGTCGAGCTTCACGCTCTTATTCGTGCTTCGTACTTCGTTAGTCGAGATGATCAGATCGATCATCTGCGGTTTTGCTTTTACCAAGGATGCGACCTGCTTTTCTTCAGGTAGCACCGCTTTGAAATCGTCCGCTTGGAACCCCCATGTCTGGATGAGAGCGCCGATGGTTGGATTGAACAAACCTTCCGATTGCGCGGAAAGTTGCGCGGCATCTTTGAGCATCGCCGCCAATTCCGGTGTGACCGTCTTGCGCTTACCTTGGGCGATAGCGGCATTCAGCGCGCTCAATTCGGAAGGCTTCCACGCGTGGAGCAGATCGTGCAATCGCTGGAATTCGTGCATCACATCGGTGACACCTTGCTTGGCGCGCGCTTCCTCTTCGCCATACACGGTGACTTCGACCAGTGTGCCGAACACGTAGCCCTGTTCCTGGTAGATGGGGTCTTTGCCGCAGGCACTGAGCAGCAGGCTCAGAAGGAGCAGCAGGAAAGGGTGTCTCATTCGGCTGTCAGCTCTTCCAGCTCGATCGAGGCAGCCAGCATCGCCAGTCTTGCCACCACGCCGTAGGCATAGAAGCGGTTCGGTGTGTCGTCCGGTGCGCAATCGGGATTGGGCAAGATGCAGCAGGATTCGAAGGCCAAGGGTTCGAAACGCATACCGGGGGCATTCAAGTTCTCGTCCACGCCGCGTTCGGTATGCACACGGTAGAAACCGCCGACTACATAGCGGTCGATCATGTACACCACGGGTTCGGCCACCGCGCCGTTCAAATCCTCGAACGTGTAAACGCCTTCCTGCACCAGCACGTCGGAGACTTGCATCCCCTCTTTAACGACAGCCATCTTGTTGCGCTGTTTACGGTTGAGGTCGCGCACTTCGCTGGCATCTTTCACCGACATGATGCCCATGCCGTAAGTGCCCGCATCGGCTTTCACGATGACGAAGGGGTCGTGCTTCACGCCGTACTCGGCGTACTTGGCGCGTGTTTGTTGCAACACGGCATCCACCTGCGCAGCGAGGCATTCCTCGCCCACGCGTTCTTGGAAATTGACTTGGTTGCATACGGCGAAATAGGGGTCGATCAACCACGGGTCGATGGAGAGGATCTCTGAAAATCGCTTGCTCACTTCATGGTAGGCCGCAAAGTGCTTGGATTTGCGGCGTATATACCAGCCCGCTTCCAACGGTGGCAACACCGTCTGTTCCAAATTCTTCAGAAGGTCCGGTGCGCCGGCAGAGAGGTCGTTGTTGAGTAGCACCACACAGGGGTCGAATCCCTCCACCCCCAGACGATTGCCTCTGCGTTCCAGCGGTTCCAGCGTGAGAGAACTACCGTTGGCCAGGTCCAGCGTAGTGGGCTCAGTGATCTCGGGCAACAGCGATCCGATACGCACTTTCAACCCTGCCTGACGCAGCATGAGGGCAAGTTGCGCTACGTTCTGCAGATAGTACTGGTTGCGCGTGTGGTTCTCCGGGATGAGCAATACGCCGCGCGCTTCGGGACAAATCTTTTCCAGCGTACTTTGCACCGCGTGGACACACAAAGGCAGGAACTCTGGATTGAGGTTGTTGAATCCGCCGGGGAACAAATTGGTATCCACCGGCGCCAGTTTGAAACCGCTGTTGCGCAGATCAACGGAGCTATAGATAGGTGGCGTGTGCTCCTGCCATTGGGTGCGAAACCAGTGCTCGATGGTCGGTTGTGCGGTGAGGATGCGCTGCTCCAATTCCAGCAACGGGCCTTTCAATGCGGTGGTGAGATGCGGAACCATGATGTGCTCGAAGATTGATGAGCAGGCATTCTAGCTAATCCGGCAACCTGTTGCGTAACTCGTCACGATCGAACCACCATTTATCACCGACGATGGCATCTACGACCTGCGCCATGCGTGGCAGAAACACCTGCGGTTCGCGCAGCGCTAGCTTATCCAGCCACTTGTCCATCGCATTCTGGTCTTGCACATTGCTGTGGCGTTTTGCCACCATGGAAATGAGATTGTCGATGAGGAAGCCTAGGCTCTCATGCTTGTCATCGTCGGCACGCAGATCGACTACGTAGCGCCCAGTCATTGCGGCTACCGCTGCACCGTCGGAATCATTGGGGGTCTCATCGATCAAATGGACCAGCATGGCAACAGTCAGTTCTGGATCGACGGGGAAGGTGATGGACAGCCAGATGCCCATACCCAGGGCTGCGATGGAGTCGGGTTGTGTCGCCTGATACAGCACGTCGCACGCCTCTACCGCATCCGGCCAGGATCCCTGCTGCAGGGTGATGAAGAAAGCCTCGTGTGCGATGTCCCAGGCTTCTTTTTTGCGTCCCAGCGTGTTCAGTATTTCGGCGACATCCAGTTGTAGTCGCGCTCGTGGTAACAGTTCGCTCTTGGATGATGCATCAAGAGCTTGTAGTTTTTCGGCAAGGTATTTTTTAAAACTTGCCCGTTCGTCAGCTGTCAGCCCGTCGTTGGCGTCTTTGACCAGCGAGGTGATGTTGATGGTCTTTTCGTTCATGGGACATCGTTTTTGAATCGTCAGGGGCCGGCAGTTTAAACCAGATACCGCCGATTCTAGCCGGCGTGGCAGTGGTAGAATGCGCGCCTTCGAAAATAAGGCAACATCATGTTATCTACCGCAAATATCACTATGCAGTTCGGGGCAAAGCCCCTGTTCGAGAACGTCTCCGTCAAATTCGGCGACGGCAACCGTTATGGTCTTATCGGTGCCAACGGTTGCGGCAAATCCACTTTCATGAAGATCCTCGGTCGGGATCTGGAGCAATCCTCCGGCGAGGTCATGCTGGACAAGACCGAGCGCCTCGGCAAGTTGCGCCAAGACCAGTTTGCTTACGAGGATAAGCGTGTGCTGGATGTAGTGCTGATGGGACACGATGAGATGTGGGAAGCCATGTCCGAGCGCGATGCGATCTACGCGAATCCCGATGCGAGTGAAGAAGACTACATGCGCGCTGCCGATCTGGAAGCGACCTTCGCCGAATACGACGGTTACACCGCCGAAGCGCGCGCAGGCGAATTGCTGCTGGGTCTGGGTATCGACATCAATTTGCATACAGGCCCGATGAGCGCGGTGGCACCAGGCTTCAAATTGCGTGTGCTACTGGCGCAGGCGCTGTTCTCTGATCCCGATATCCTGCTGCTGGACGAGCCGACCAACAACTTGGACATCAACACTATCCGTTGGCTGGAAGACATCCTCAACTGGCTGGAAGACATCCTCAACGCGCGCAACAGCACGATGGTCATCATCTCGCACGACCGTCACTTCCTGAACAGCGTGTGTACGCACATGGCCGATCTGGACTTCGGCAAGATCACGGTGTATCCAGGCAACTATAACGACTACATGTTGGCGTCCACCCAAGCGCGGGAGCAACAGTCGTCAGACAACGTGAAGGCCAAAGAGAAAGTCGCCGAGCTGAAGGCTTTCGTGGCGCGCTTCTCGGCAAACGCTTCCAAGGCCAAGCAAGCCACATCGCGCGCGCGTCAGATCGACAAGATCAAGATCGAAGACATCAAGCCGTCCAGCCGTCAGTACCCGTTCATTCGTTACGAATACGACGAGCGCGATAAGCTACATCGTGTCGCCGTGGAAGTGGAAAAGATGGCGAAGGGTTACGACAAGATGTTGTTCTCCAACGTCAACTTCCGCATCGACGCAGGGGAAAAGGTCGCCATCATCGGCCCTAACGGTATCGGTAAGACGACCTTGTTGCGTTGCCTAGCGGGTGATCTTGCACAGGACACGGGCACGATCAAGTGGGCGGAAAAAGCCAAGTTGGGTTACTACGCGCAGGACCATGCTGCGGACTTCGCCGAGAACATCGAGATGATGGAGTGGATGACTAACTGGCGCGGCCCGTCAGACGACGACCAAGTGGTGCGCGGCACGCTCGGTCGTTTGCTGTTCTCCGGCGATGACGTGAAGAAGCGCGTAAAAGTGCTGTCCGGTGGTGAGAAAGGCCGCATGTTGTTCGGCAAGCTGATGCTGGCTAAACCCAACGTGTTGCTGATGGACGAGCCGACCAACCATATGGATATGGAAGCTATCGAATCGCTCAATACAGCGCTCGATCTGTTCAAAGGCACGCTCATCTTCGTCAGTCATGACCGCGAATTCGTTTCTTCGTTGGCCACGCGCATCATCGAGATCTCGGCCAAGGGCGTGAACGATTACCATGGCACGTATGAAGAATTCTTGCGCGACCAAGCGGTGGAATAAATTGAGATGAATCATTCGGGAGCCATTGGCGTCTTCGATTCGGGTGTGGGCGGACTTTCCGTCCTGCACCATGTTCGCCAGATACTTCCCAATGAACGCCTCATCTACATTGCTGATTCGGGCCACGTTCCCTACGGTGACAAATCACCGGCTTACATCGAAGCGCGCTCACTGACACTCACTCGCTACCTGCTCTCACAGGGTGCGGATGCCATCGTCATCGCGTGCAACACAGCCACTGCGGCGGCGGCTCACGCATTGCGGGTCAAATACAACAAATTCCCAATCATCGGCATGGAGCCAGCGGTCAAACCTGCTGTCGCTGCGACAAAAAGCGGTGTGGTAGGTGTGCTGGCAACAGTGGGCACGTTAGAGAGCGCCCGCTTTGCTGCGCTGCTGGAAAAATATGCAGGCCACGTGAAGATCGTCACACAGGGCTGCCCGGGCTTGGTCGAACAAGTCGAGCGCGGGCATTTGACCGAGGCAGACACGCGCAGGTTGATCGAGCGTTACGCCGCCCCTTTACTTGTTCAGGGTGCGGATACCATCATCCTCGGATGTACTCACTACGCTTTCTTGGCACCCTTGATTCGCGAAGTGGTGGGGGCGGACATCACGCTGGTCGATACCGGTGAGGCGGTGGCGCGTCAGGTGCAACGACGCATCCAAATCGAGTTGCCGCATCGTTTGTCTGCGGGTGCGAAAGTCGAGTTCTTCACTAGCGGCGATACCGAACAGGCATCGCGCATCATTTCAGGTCTTTGGGGAGAGGCAGTCAGTGTGTTGCAACTGCCGCAGGAGTTTCTCTAAACCCGGTTGCTGGTCACGCCAGGAATGTTGAGTTGCGCGAGGATGTCGTTGGGGATGTTCGCGGTGGCATCCGAGCGCAATGAATTGAGCGTATCGGTGATCACGCTTTGCACTTGCAGGACTGGATTCTGGGTAATGTTGTTCTGATTGGTGTTGCCCAATAGGCCGAGCGCGTTGTAGGTCAGCGGATCTTCCTTCTGGTTGTTACCAATAGAAACGATGGTGCTTTCGACAGCGAGCTTGGCCTGTGCGACAGTAGACGGACTGACATTGCTGTTCGCCTTCTTGTCATTCAACAAGCTCGTATCGGTGACGGGTGCTGTGTAGTTGTATAGATTCGCTGCTGTGTCCGATATCGAAGCCATCTCGATCACTCCTAACTGGGTCCTGCAAGGTCGGTGCATATTCAATTGCGCGCATTTTATCGCTTTCCAAATAGATTGGCACGCGGGGTTATCCTGTAAAATCAAACGACTTGTTCGAGGGAACACCCAATGCAAAGCACTCCGCACTACACGCTCACCATTTCCTGCCCCGACCGCGCGGGCATCATCGCTGCTGTGAGCGGTTTCATCGCACAACATGGCGGCTTCATCGTCGAGGCGAGCTACCACACCGAGCTGGATGCGCAGCGCTTCTTCATGCGCCAGGAGATACGTTCGGATTCCCTGCCGTTCAACGCGGACGAGTTTGGGCGTCGCTTCGCGGTGATCGCCAAGGAGTTTGATATGAGTTGGCAGCTCTCCGACTCGGCCATCAAGAAGCGCTTGGTGGTGCTGGTGAGTAAGCAGGATCATTGCCTGAACGACCTGTTGCACCGTTGGCGCAGTGGCGAGTTGGAAGTGGACATCCCGTGTGTGATCTCCAACCACGAAGATCTACGCAGTTTCGTCGAGTGGCACGGCATCCCGTTCATCTTTGTGGACATGCGGGATAAGGTCGCCGCATTCGACAAGATCGCCGGTCTGTTCAAGCAGCATCGCGGTGACAGCATGGTGCTGGCGCGCTTCATGCAGATCATCCCTCCCGTAATGTGCCAGCGTTTCCCGGGGCGCATCATCAATATTCACCATAGTTTTCTGCCTTCCTTCGTCGGTGCCAAGCCTTATCACCAAGCCTATCAGCGAGGCGTTAAACTCATCGGCGCGACCTGTCATTACGTCACGGACGAGTTGGATGCAGGCCCCATCATCGAGCAAGACACCGTGCGCATCGACCACGGCGACACGCCGGATGACTTGGTGCGTTATGGCCGCGACATCGAAAAGACCGTGCTGTCGCGCGGTTTGCGCTACCACGTGGAAGACCGCGTGCTAGTGTGTGGCAACAAGACCATCGTGTTCCGATGATGTGATTACGAGGAGATCAGAATGAATGCTCAAGATCGTGCACTGACTGAACAAAATACGCTGTTCGAAGGAATGGACTTCTCCAATGTCGAATACATGTTGGAACGTTGCACCCTGCGCGAGTTGGTGCAGGGTGAGAAATTGTTGCAACCGGAAGTGAAGAATCGCCATCTGTACATGATCTTGAGCGGAGAGTTAAGTGTGCATCTGGTCGGACAGGCGACGTTGGAGCATGCCTCGCTGGTCGCGGGGGAGTGTACGGGTGAGATATCACTGGTGGATGGAATGAATCCTTCGGCATTGGTCGTTGCGGCCAAACCGACTCGTGTCCTGATGGTGCCTCATGACACCGTGTGGTCGATGGTCGACCAATCGCATGACGTGGCGCGTAACCTGTTGTCTATCATCGCAGGGCGTATGCGCAACGATAATTCAGCGCTCATCTCATCCCACAACAAGCGAGCCCAGTACGAACATCAGGCTACCGTCGATGCGCTGACAGGCGTGCACAATCGTCGTTGGATGAGCGAGGCTTTCCCCAGAGTGCTGCATCGATGCAAGCTCGACAACTCGAACAGCGCCATCTTGGTGATCGATATCGATTTCTTCAAACGGGTGAATGACACCTATGGGCATCTGGTCGGGGATGTCGCGCTGAAGGCACTGGCGAAGATCATGCAAGTGAACCTGCGACCGCACGATCTGCTGGTGCGTTACGGTGGAGAGGAATTCGCCATTCTGTTGCCAGACACGGGGGTCGAGCAGGCAAGAGCGATCGCCGAACGTTTACGCACGATGGTCGCGGCGAACGAGGTCATCAGTGGGGATCTGACATTCAAGATCACCGTCTCTATCGGTATCGCACCGACAACGCAGGAAGGTAGTCTGGAAGATTTTTTTGGTGCGGCTGACCGCGCGCTGTATCGTGCCAAAGAACTTGGGCGAAACCGCATCGAAGTATCGGTTTAGGCAGTTGAAGCGATCGTAGAACTAATCCTTGTGGCCCATACTCTATGGGGCTGACATTTTCTTTCCGCATAGATCGATTCCTACCGCATGGCATCAACCCCTCTCCGTATTGGAAATTATTCCATCGTTCGCGAACTCGGCGAAGGGGCGACCTCAAACGTCTATCTGGCGATGCGCGACAAATCGTATGCGTCGGTGGCACTCAAACAATTACGCAAGACGGCACAGACCGAGTTGCACAAAGCCATGTTCACCACCGAGGTGGAGCTGGGCAGCAAGATGCACCACCGCAACATCGTGCATGTGTTGGATGCCGATCTGAACGAGAAGACGGGTGCGTACTTGGTGATGGAGTACATCAAAGGTGTGCCGCTAGACAAACATGACCAAGAGGACACCTTGCTGCCATTAGAGAAGGTGTTGTCGGTCATCGAGCAAGTGGCTGGTGCGCTGCAATACGCGGCGGCACTTGGCGTAGTGCATCGTGATGTAAAGCCCGGCAACATTATCTTGATGCCGAACGGCATCGCCAAGCTGGCCGACTTCGGTTGTGCAATCCCCACCAGCAAGATGGGGGAGGTGGTGGCGGGTAGTCTGGCTTACATGTCGCCAGAGCAGTTGGAAGGCGAGGCGTTGGATCAGCGTGCGGACATCTATGCGCTGGGTGCGGTGCTGTATCGCTTGCTCACCGGCAAGCACACCTTCGAGGCAGACAATCAGTTCGATGCGCGCACTGCGATCTTGAACTTTCCCATCACTCCGATTCATACTTATCGAAAAGACTTACCAAAGATATTGGCCGATTTTATTTCGCGCGCACTTGAAAAGGACATCACGCGGCGATACCAGACTTGGGAGACATTCATCGAGTCATTCGCCGTCGTTGCGAAGGCGATACGAGAATCAGACGATGACCTAGACTTGTATCGCGGCTTCAGTATGAATACGCAAAAGGCTATTTCGTACAACCTTTCCACCTCACGCCAATTCTCGCGCAGCGGATATTCCCGCAGTGGCTTTTCGCGTAGTTCGATGCCGGATTAGTTTGGCTCGCAGGCGGTGTGATTTTGAGCTTGAATGTTAGGCAGATTGGGGCTTCACGACATCCCGATAAAAACGATAGGTGTTCCTGCCGCTGTGTTTTGACTCATACATGGCCTCATCGGCCTGCTTGACGAGTTGTTCCGGCGTGACCGCACAGTCGGGGAAAGTGGCGATGCCGATACTTCCGCCGATGTGGCACTGGTGGCTCTTGAGCGCAAAAGGTTTTGCCAGGATATCGATCAATTTTTTGGCGACCAAGGCGGCATTGTCATCGGTCTTGGTATCGTTCAATACAAAGATGAATTCGTCGCCTCCCACGCGCGCCACAGAATCCGAAGCCCGAATCGTTTCTTGCAGACGTTTGGCGACCTCTTGCAATAGTAGATCGCCTATATCATGGCCTAGCGTGTCATTGATCTTTTTGAACCCATCCAGATCGAGAAACAAGACGGACATATGCTGCTTGTTTCGTTGAGCCGTCAGAACAGAGTGTTTCAAGATGGTCAGGAACAGCGTTCGGTTGGGCAGATCCGTCAGCGAATCGTGGTGCGCCAGATGCGATATTTTTTCTTCCGCTTGCTTGCGTTCGGTCACATCGCGCACGATGCCAACAAAGAACTGATGCCCGCTGATTGTCATTTCGGAGACGGATATCTCGATCGGGAAAGAATCGCCATTCTTGCGAACGGCCGTGACTTCGTGCCCGTGCATACCCAGTATGTGTCTAAGATCTGATGCGATATCGAGGTTGGGGTCGGTGCCGTGTGCGGCGTGCTTCAAGGTAGGCATCAGTTTACGGATGCTTTTGCCCAAGATTTCGTGGTCCGAGTAGCCAAATATTTGTGATGCCGCCGGATTGAATCCCAAGATCGTTCCGCCTTCATCAAGGGTGATGATGCCATCCATCGCGTTGTGGATGATGGCCTGCAACTGATTCTGGCTTTTCTCCAGCTCGACTTTCATCTGCTTCAAGTTGGTGACCATTTGCCAAAACAGTTTGACTTCAGTGCCGCCGGTCACGCGTTTGTCGCCAAATATCGCGTTGGCTTTATCGGCGATGGAGTCATCGTGTGACAGGTTGTAAACGATGCAGTCCGGATAGTTCTTACAGGCTTGCAATGCTTCAACCGCATCTGAATAGGTCGTGATGTTGTGCTCGGCTGCCATCACGATGCCGGGCGCATTTGGATTCGAATCTACGATGGCCACCACAGTGGCAAGCTCATCTTCTAAGAACATCTCCAGCAGTGCCGAGCCTCCGCGGCCCGCACCGATGATGAGCACGGGATAGCCGTTGATCCTGGGTGAATTCATCTGTCCTCCTCCGGGGTGAAACGATATCATTTTTTTATTAGGGCCATTCTACACATTCCTCCGTCGAAGGTTCACCGCGTTTTGCATAGCTAAGCGCACCTTTGCGGCGCCCTCGTTTTAAGGATGCGCAAGAATTCGGCGGATCTCCGGTACACAAGAGCCGCAGCCGGTACCGGCTTTCAGGCACGCACCAACGTCTTCGACGCTTTTCAATCCCTTGGTTCGAATGGCATTCAGGATGGTCTTCTCTCCCACGCCGAAACAGGCACACACGTTGCGGCCGGTATCCGCCGACCCTTTGGGTGGGCGCGCGGCCAATAATCCCGCCAAGTCGGCGGATGCCAGCTGTGGTTGAGCAAACAAACTGGTGAGCCACTCACGTTCCGGCAGGCGCTGATCGGGTGCGATGAAAAACACGGCCTGTAGTTGGCCGTCGTGTAGACAGGCGGCACGATAACGTCCCATCGCCGCATCGCGATACTCGATCCAATCACCAACATTGTGCGCTGCCGCTTGCACCCAAGTGCGCCAATCTTCCTGCA
The DNA here is from genome assembly GCA_006218055.1 of Gallionellaceae bacterium. Taxonomy (GTDB): domain Bacteria; phylum Pseudomonadota; class Gammaproteobacteria; order Burkholderiales; family Gallionellaceae; genus Sideroxyarcus. Next base: position 439 of record VBWD01000038.1, on the reverse strand, counting down.
TTTTTTCACCCGCGATCTCATGACGCCAATAACCCGCACCCTGCGAACTCGCGCAATAACTGGCATCTGCAAAATCAAGGCGCGCACGACTCAATACAAAACCTTGCCATGCAGTTTGATAAGGCTCGACACGCACCGGTGTGTGTTTGGACTCCGGCTGACCAGAGATCGGATCGGTGATCGCTGCGACCAGAGCGTCCACCCGTGCCGATTTGGCAAAGGCATCGTTCCAGTGCATCGGCACGAATACCGAGCCCTGACGCTGATCCTCGCTGACTTGAACCCGCGCCAACATCGTTCCGTGGCGACTGGTCAAACGCGCCAACCCACCATCCTGCAGTTGATGAGCCTGCGCGTCGGTTGCATGTATCTGTACGAATGATTCAAATACTTGCGCATTCAGGCGCGGCACTTTTCCGGTGCGGGTCATGGTGTGCCA
>VBWD01000054.1 GCA_006218055.1 Gallionellaceae bacterium | reverse complement strand
CAGCACACCGGAATACACGCGCACAAAGGTCAATTGCCCAACGAACGGATCGGTCATCAGCTTGAACGCCAGCGCAGAGAAGCTCTCTGCGTCGTCAGCCTTGCGAGTAATATGCTCACCCTCTTCCGTTTCACCTGTCACATCCGGGATGTCCACCGGCGACGGCAAGAACATAATCACCGCATCCAGCATACGCTGCACACCCTTGTTCTTGAAAGCAGAGCCGCACAACATCGGCTGAATTTCACAGGCGATGGTACGAGTGCGAATACCAAGAATGATTTGCTCTTCGGTCAGTTCGCCATTTTCGAGATACTGATTCATCAGCTCCTCGGACGCTTCGGCGGCCGTCTCGACCATCTTTGCACGCCACTCATTGGCGCTCGCCACCAACTCAGCCGGAATCTCTTTGTACTCGAACTTCATACCTTGCGAAGCCTCGTCCCAGATGATGGCTCTCATCTTGATCAGATCCACAACGCCAGTAAACCCCTCTTCCGCACCGATAGGAATCACAAGAGGAATCGGACGGGCCCTCAGGCGGGTCTCCATCTGATCAACCACCTTGAAGAAGTTTGCCCCAGTACGATCCATCTTGTTGACAAACGCCAGGCGCGGCACTTTGTACTTGTTAGCCTGACGCCATACCGTTTCGGACTGCGGCTGGACACCGCCCACGGCGCAATACACCATGCACGCGCCATCCAGCACACGCATGGAACGCTCAACCTCAATAGTGAAGTCCACGTGCCCTGGCGTATCGATGATATTGAAACGATGTTCAGGGTAGGAGTTGTCCATACCCTTCCAGAAACAAGTGGTCGCCGCAGAGGTAATGGTAATACCGCGCTCCTGCTCCTGCTCCATCCAGTCCATCGTGGCCGCACCATCGTGCACCTCACCGATCTTGTGGCTCACACCCGTATAAAACAGGATGCGCTCGGTGGTCGTGGTCTTGCCTGCGTCAATGTGCGCACTGATGCCGATATTGCGATAGCGTTGGATTGGAGTTTTGCGTGCCACGGTGGATACCTAACTATATATTCTGATTAAAACTGCAGCGTTCCGATTAGAAACGGAAATGTGAGAAAGCCTTGTTAGCCTCGGCCATACGGTGCACTTCTTCACGCTTCTTCACCGCACCGCCGCGACCTTCGGACGCGTCGATCAACTCGCCGGCCAGACGCATACCCATGGATTTTTCACCGCGCTTGCGCGCGGCTTCGCGCAACCAGCGCATCGACAAAGCCATGCGGCGGGAAGGGCGCACTTCAACCGGCACCTGATAGTTGGCACCGCCGACACGACGGCTTTTCACTTCCACCTGAGGCTTGGCATTAGTCAAGGCCAGATTGAACACTTCGATCGCATCTTTCCCGGTCTTCTTGCCAATTTGCTCCAGCGCGCCGTACAGGATGCGCTCGGCAACCGACTTCTTGCCCGCCGTCATCAATACGTTTACGAACTTGGACAAATCCTGATTGCCGAATTTTGGATCAGGCAGGACTTCGCGTTTGGGTACTTCTCTGCGTCTTGGCATATCAACCTCGAAAATTATTAATGCTTAAAATTATGCTTTTTTGGCACGCTTCGCGCCGTACTTGGAGCGGGATTGCTTGCGATCTTTAACGCCAGCCGTATCCAAACTACCGCGCACCATGTGATAACGCACACCCGGCAGATCCTTTACGCGGCCTCCGCGCAGCAACACTACCG
>VBWD01000037.1:3397-17110 GCA_006218055.1 Gallionellaceae bacterium | reverse complement strand
GATAGAGTACTTGGCTACGAACCAAGGGGTCAGGAGTTCGAATCTCTTCGGGCGCACCATATTTAATGAGGTTTAGGCTGATGCCTAAACCTCATTTGTTTTTGTAGTTTCGCAATCCTGACCTGATTAGGCAAGTAAATCATTGATTGCCAGTCGTGCTATTTAGCGTTTCTGGGAGCACAATGACAACCAAGTGAAGCCGCTACGGATTTTTTCGACGATTGCGTCGAGTGTTGAATATGTTATCTAACCGATCAAGCGGCATATTGCTGCATCCAACCTCTCTACCTGGGCCATTCGGTTCTGGGGATTTCGGCTCGGCTTCATTTCAATTTGTTGACTGGCTTTCCAAAGCAGGACAAACACTTTGGCAGATGCTACCTCTAAGTGAGGTTGGCTCTGGCAACTCCCCCTATATGAGTAGTTCCGCATTCGCGGGAAGCCTTTTGATGGTCGATCTGGAAGAACTTGCAAAGCAAGGTTGGTTGACTGCGGCAGAATTACAGCCGCTTTCTGGTTTCAATGCAGAGCGCGTTGATTATGGGCTTGTTAAACCTTATAGAATCGAGCGTCTGCGGCTTGCATCAGAGCGATTTTTTGCCAATGGCGATAAGAAGAGCCGAGCTGCCTACGCGGAATTCTGCAAACAAGAATCTTCTTGGCTTGATGATTACGCCTTGTTCATGACCATCGGTGAACATGAGCAGTGGAAAGAGTGGAGTGCTTGGCCGCAGCCATTGGCGAGCCGTAATCCAAAATCACTCGCAGCATTCGAGAAAAACAATTCAGAAGAGATTGGTTTTTGGAAATTCTGCCAATGGAGTTTCTCGCGACAATGGTTCGCTTTGAAAAAATACGCGAATGAACGTGGTGTGCGCATCATTGGTGATGTGCCTATCTTTGTCGCCTATCAGAGTGCCGACGTGTGGGCACATCAAGAGCTCTTCGAACTGGATGATAAAGGCCGCCCAACTTTGGTTGCGGGTGTGCCGCCTGATTATTTCAGCGAGACGGGACAGCTATGGGGAAATCCTCTATATCGTTGGGATGAGCACGATAAATCAGGTTATGCATGGTGGATAGAGCGAATGAAGCATGCCTTGCGCTTCTTCGATTTGGTACGTGTGGATCACTTTAGAGGCTTTGCCAATTATTGGGCTGTTCCCGCGACTGCGAAAACGGCCATCGAAGGGCAGTGGATGCCGGGCCCCGGGGATAAGTTATTTGAGGCTTTCCAGCAAGCCATAGGTCATCTCCCCATCATCGCGGAAGACCTTGGGTTGATCACGCCGGATGTCATCGAACTGCGTGATCGATTCGAGCTGCCTGGTATGCGCATTCTGCAATTCGCTTTTGGAGAGGATGAGCGCAACTATTTCTTACCTCATCACTACATATCCAACTGTGTGGCCTATACGGGCACTCACGACAACGATACGAGCGTTGGATGGTGGAATACCGCGAGTGAGCACGAGAAGAGTTTTGCGCACCGCTATCTGAATTTTGATGGCAACGAAATCAATTGGCAGATGATCAACATACTTTCAGCCTCTGCAGCCAATACAGTGATCTATCCGTTGCAAGACGTCATTGGATTGAACAGTGAGCACCGGATGAATATGCCAGGCACTTCAGAAGGCAACTGGGCTTGGCGATTCTCTTGGAATCAGATGCAGCCTTGGCATGCAGATAGTTTGTCTGAACTGTCTTTACGCCATAGCCGAAAAGTTAACACTGCTTGATTTATCGTGTATAAAAATCAAAAGGGTTGGATCAAAAGATCCAACCCTTTTTTATTCAAGTCAACTAGAGCAACGCTGTACTTTTATATCAGCATCACTTTATTGGGAGAATATTATTTCTTAACGCCGTTAACAGCTGCCTTCAGTGTTGCACCAGCCTTGAATGCAGGAGCTTTAGAAGCTTTGATCTTCAGCTCAGCGCCAGTTGCTGGGTTGCGACCTACACGAGCAGCGCGTTTGCGCACTTCGAATGTACCGAAGCCAACCAGTGCTACGTTGTCACCCTTCTTCAGAGTAGCGGTGATGATTTCGATCAGAGCTGCGATGTTGCGGTCTGCGTCAGCCTTGCTGCTACCAGTTTTGCCAGATAGTGCGTCAATCAGTTCTTTACGGTTCATGCGTTTCTCCTTTTGTTAGTTTGGGGTTGAATCAACTCCGACGCGGATTGTTCTAGATATTCTGAAGTTTTGCAATAGAAAAAAGTATCTATACCTGCAAAAAAGATTGATATAAATCGAACCGGTACGCCTGTTTTACCAGAGCGACGGATTTTAAGTCCGTTGTGTCTACCAATTTCACCACCCGGGCAGGAGGCCGAAGATAACGATTTTCACTAAGCTTCGTGGAGGCGGCGCATTATACATAGGCGAATCGAGAGCGGCCGTAATGCAAAATATTTTCGCAACTTTCTTGACACGAAAAACTTTATCCATATAATGCGGACTTCGTTTTTGCGGGAATAGCTCAGTTGGTAGAGCGATACCTTGCCAAGGTATAGGTCGAGAGTTCGAGTCTCTTTTCCCGCTCCAAATTACAAGGGAAAGCTTTTTAAGCTTTCCCTTATCATTTCAGGGCAGCTTGCTCTGCTTATGGCGCGATAGCAAAGCGGTTATGCAGCGGATTGCAAATCCGTTTAGCCCAGTTCGACTCTGGGTCGCGCCTCCAGTTTTTATTTCCTAAGCAGTTTTTCAAGCAATGGCTTGTCGTAGCTCTTCGCATAATCTATCTGCAACATTGCTTTGTGCTATAGCCTTTCCGCCTACACGGAAAGTGTCTTCGGCACGCGCACCCAAGGTGTTGATCTTTGCGCTATGTAGCTCGATTTCATTCTGAGCGAGTACATGTGCGATACGAGCCAATAGTCCGGGGCGGTCACCAGCGATGATGGAGAGGATGAAGTGACCTTTCTCATCCTGCGAAATGTCGACTTTGGGGGCGATGGGGAAGTGTTTGAGCTGCCGACTTATCCTTCCACCCTGCGTTGCTTTAGATATCTCATCATTAGATAGGTGCTGAGTGAGCTCATATTCGATGTAGTTCATCACATCGCGATATTCTGTCTTGTCGTCGTTGGCATCCATGACTAAGAAGCTATCCAACGCGTAGCCGTGCTGTGTGGTCAAGATCTTTGCTTCCATGATGTTGTAGGACATGCGCGCGAAGAAGTTGCATATCTTGGCGAACAGGAATGGTTTGTCTTGGGAATAGACGAGAACTTGCATACCTTCGCCGATGCGACTTAACCTGGCTTTTACGATAGGCACTTCCGAGTTGACTCGATGTGCCAACAATCGTGTGTGCCATGCGATCTCATGGGGTTCGTGCCGCGTGAAATATTCGTTGTCGAGCTGTGTCCACAGTAACTTGTAGACATCTGGATGGATCGCATAGAGATTGAGCGATTCACTGGCGAGCCGTTTCGATTCACCGGCTTGGTCCGCGATCTTGCCGCTGCTCAGGTATCGCTTGGTGGCATTAAAAAGGTCCTCAAGTAATTTTCCTTTCCAAGCATTCCATACCTTGTGACTTGTGCCTCTAATATCCGCAACGGTCAGCAGATAAAGTGCGGTTAGGTAGCGCTCATTCTTGATTTTGGAGGCAAAAGCGGCGATCACGTCTTGGTCGGATAGGTCCTGTTTTTGCGCAGTAGCGGACATGGTGAGATGGTTCTCCACGAGCCATACGATGAGTTCGTTGTCCTCGCGCATCACGCCATGTTGTTTACAAAAGCGCGAAGCATCGGCACGTCCGAGTTTTGAGTGGTCGCCTCCACGTCCTTTGGCGATGTCATGGAACAGCCCGGCCAAATAAAGCACTTCCGGGCGGGCGAAATCAGCGATGAGTTTGCTACACAGTGGAAATTCGTGAGCGTAGATTGGAAGCGTGAATCGACGCAAATTTCGAATCACCATCAAGATATGCTCATCCACCGTATAAACGTGGAAGAGATCATGTTGCATCTGCCCAACGACACGTCCAAAGGCGGGAATGTAACGCCCTAGGATGTCTTGTTGGTTCATGCGGCGCAGAACGTGAGTAAGTCCCTCGGGTTGCCGGAAGATCTCCATGAACAGCGCCCGGTTCATCGGGTCTGTACGAAAATCCGCACCAATCTTATGACGAGCTCGCCACAAGCCACGTAAAGTCTGGGCTGAAAAGCCAGTTAGACGTGGATGTTGTTGCAAGAGCAGAAAGCTTTCCAGGATGGTTGATGGGTTTGTCTCGAACAGCATCTCATCTCTTGCTTCTAGCTTATCGTCGCGCGCGATGAAGCGTTCATTTAGAGGGAAGGTCTCTGCGCTCGGGAACAGGCGGGCTCGCATGGTCTGCAACAGCACGGCATTCAGTTGTTGCACGGCACGCTTGGTCTGGTAGTAGCGCCGCATCATGCATTCGCTAGCACGCAGTTGGGGGCTGGCACTGATGCCTAGCTGCTCTGCTAATTGTGTCTGATATTCGAACACCACACGATCATCATGTCTGCCCGATAGGTAGTGAAGTCGAATGCGCAAGTCTTGTAAGAAGCGTTCATGATGTGCGGCTTGTTTAGCTTCGCTCTGAGTGATGAGAGCAGCCTTTGCCAAGGCTTGCCAAGTATGTCCAAATCCAGATGCTCGTGAGATCCATATCACCGTTTGGAGGTCGCGCAGTCCACCAGGACTTTCCTTTAAGTTGGGCTCTAGGTTGAAGTCGGTATCGATGAAGCGCGTGTGGCGTTGGATCTGCTCTTGTTGTTTCGCGTTATAGAAGGCAAGCTGATTGAGATTTTCATTCAGCGCTGATTGAAGAGCTATGAACAGGCTAGTAGAGCCGATGAGTAGCCTGCCCTCAAGCAGATTGGTTTGCACCGTCACATCAGTCGACTCTTGGATGCACTGCTCGATGGTGCGCACACTATGGCCAACTTCTAAGCCGATGTCCCACAGATTGCCCACCAGTGTTTGCAATTGTTGTTCTAGCTCGGCGCTCGCATCGTGTGGCAGCAACACTAATAGGTCGATGTCCGACTTTGGGTAGAGTTCTGCACGCCCATATCCGCCTACCGCAACAAGTGATAGCTCCGGTGGTAGGGCCAGCCTACGCCACACTTCAATCACGTGAGCATCGACGGTCTTGCTGTGGGTGCGTAGATATCGGGTCGGGTTGGGTTGATCCGTGTAGTCCTGCCGCAGCACTTGGCGTGCCGTACGCAGGCTCTCTCGTATCAGTGCGATGGCCATCAGTTCGGGATAGGTGGGGAGCCAGCCGAAAGGGGGTCAATACTTCGAATCCGGTCTCGGTCACCAAGATGGTGTGCTCCCATTGGGCTGACAAGCTATGGTCTTTGGTGACGATGGTCCAACCATCACCTAATTGTTTGATGTCTTTCTTGCCCGCATTGATCATCGGTTCGATAGTAAAGATCATCCCAGCCTCTATTTTTACGCCTGTGCCTGGTTTGCCGTAATGAAGTACTTGTGGTTCCTCGTGGAAGCGAGCGCCGATGCCGTGGCCACAGAATTCACGTACGACGCTGTACCCCAGTCCTTCTGCAAAACTTTGGATGGCATGACCTACGTCGCCTAGGTGGGCGCCCGGGCGCACCACACGAATACCACGCCACATCGCCTCGTAGGCCGCTTCGCACAGACGTCTAGCTTGGATCGAGGGCTCTCCCACGTAATACATACGGCTGGTGTCGCCGTGATAGCCATCTTTGATAGGCGTGACATCGAGGTTGATAATGTCACCGTTCTTTAATTTCTTATCACTGGGGATGCCGTGACAGACCTGATGGTTGATCGAGGTGCAGATGGATTTTGGGTAGGGGTTATGTCCACCTGGCGCATAGTTGAGCGGGGCGGGGATGCCTTTCTGCACATTGACCGTGTAGTCGTGGCACAACTTGTCCAGTTCGTCTGTGGTCACACCTGCTTGGACGAACGGTCCGATGTAATCCAATACTTCACTGGCGAGTCGTCCGGCGACACGCATCTTTTCGATCTCTTGCGGCGTTTTGATGCTGATTGACATATATGATGAATCTTCAAATTTAAAACGGGTGTGAGGATAGTAGATAGCACGGCTCCGCACAACCAAGAAAAAAGGCACGCCAGCGGCGTGCCTTTTTAACTTGCTCAGCGTGGGGAATTAACGCTTGTTGCCACTGTAGTTACCACGACCCAAGGAGAATCCACCCGTACCTTGTGGGCGCGGTGCGCTGCGAGGTGCTGAAGAAGGCGTGCGATTACCATTCACTTCTCTGTTTGCAGTGGTATTGCCTGCTGCATGATGGCCGCCTTGTGGACGTGCATCGCGACCGCGAGAGTCAAAGCCACCTTGTGGGCGCGCATCGTTACCGAAACGGTTGTGCGTCTGACCTTCGCGACGTTGACCTTGAGGATGCTCGTGACGACTGTCTGGCGCGCTGTGACGAGTGTTACCCGCTTCAGCATTGCGTGCAGCAAAACCGCTGGCGTTGTGGCTACGACCTGCATAACCACCCCCTTCATTGTTACGCCCAGCGTAGCCACCGCCACTGTTGTTGCGAGAGTTAAATCCACCGCCGTTACCATTGCGGGCACCATATCCGCCGCCATTGCTGCGACCTTCGCCACCGCGAGGTTGAGAAGAGGCTGGACGTGGTTTGAATTTTGGCTCCAAACCAACGATGGTGTGAGGCTGGATCGGTTGGCCGGTGTAACGCTCGATCTTCTTCAGATGCATCGCATCACGATTCGAGGCGAACGACACAGCGATACCAGATGCGCCACCGCGACCGGTACGACCGATACGGTGTACATAGTCTTCAGCGAACTTTGGCAAGTCGAAGTTGATGACGTGAGAGATACCCGCCACGTCGATACCACGTGCAGCAACGTCAGTTGCAACCAGCACGCGTACCTGACCTTTGCGCAGATTAAGCAACGTGCGGTTACGTTCGCGTTGGTTCATGTCGCCATGCAAGGCAGCAGCGGCGTGGCCTTGAGCAGAAAGCTCATCAGCGAGCATGTCAGCATCACGCTTGGTTGCAGTGAATACCAGAGCCTGGTTCAGATCGACATCGCGCAACAGATGGTCGAGCAAACGATTCTTGTGCGCCATGTCGTCCACGAACATCAGACGTTGTTCGATGTTTTCGTGACGCGCTTTGGAAGCGGTGACGCTGATTCGTTTGGGGCTCTTCAACAGTTTTTGTGCCAGATTGCCGATAACGCCATCCAGCGTTGCAGAGAACAGCAATGTTTGACGGCTTGCAGGCGTTGCATCCGCGATGCGCTCTACATCGTCGATGAAACCCATGTCCAACATGCGATCCGCTTCATCCAACACCAACATCTCCAAACGGGAGAAGTCGATACGGCCGCGGTCGATGTGGTCGATCAAGCGACCTGGTGTTGCCACCAAGATATCGACTGGGCTAGACAGCAGTTTGTTTTGCAGTGGGTAAGGCATGCCACCCAAGATACTCACTACCTTGACACGCATGTTCTTGCCGTACTTGGTAGCCGCATCGGAGACTTGTTGAGCGAGCTCGCGTGTTGGTGTCAGCACCAAGATGCGCGGGCCCTTGCTTTGCACTTTAGATGCAACGGACAGTTTTTGCAGTGCTGGCAAGATGAACGCAGCAGTCTTGCCGGTGCCGGTCTGTGCAGATGCCATCAAGTCGTGGCCTAGCAATGCTTCAGGGATGGCTTGCAGTTGAATAGGGGACGGTACGGTGTAGCCAGCTTCTTTTACAGCTGACAGGATGGCAGGGGCCAAGCCTAATGAATCGAATGTAATGGCAGGTTCAATAGATACAGGTGTTGCAGTTGTGGTGATATTTTCAGACACGGTGATTCCTTTTTATTTTTTTAAGACACAGCGCATGCGTGACCATAGGTCACACAATGAAATTCAGTAGGGGGGGGGAGATATACCTCTACCGGCGCAAACAAACATCGTCGCTAACCGGTGAAGCTTGGCGCACCAACAAGGGTGCAGAGGGTCAGGAAACGATGAACTCAATGTCACCCAAGGGGCGACAAGGCGCGCATTATACGGATAGAAAAAATAAAAGCCAGTGAAAATTCAAGAGCCTGTTTTGCTGTGCTAGAATGCGCGCCCTTCGAAACCAGCACAGGTAGTACATCATGTCCCGCGCACTTCGCAATATCGCCATCATCGCCCACGTTGACCATGGCAAGACCACGCTAGTCGACCAACTTCTCCGTCAATCTGGCACTTTCCGCGACAACCAAAAGGTTGATGCGCGTGTAATGGATAGCAACGATTTGGAAAAAGAACGCGGCATCACGATTCTGGCCAAGAACACCGCTATCGATTACAACGGTACGCACATCAACATCGTCGACACACCGGGGCACGCTGACTTCGGCGGTGAGGTAGAGCGCGTGTTGGGTATGGTGAACGGCGTGTTGCTGTTGGTGGACGCGGTTGAAGGCCCGATGCCGCAGACACGTTTCGTGACCAAGAAAGCCTTGGCGTTGGGATTGAAGCCCATCGTGGTCATCAACAAGGTCGACCGTCCGGGAGCCCGTCCTGATTGGGTTCTCGACCAGACTTTTGATCTGTTCGACAAGCTGCACGCAACCGATGAGCAACTCGATTTCCCTGTGATCTACGCATCCGGCCTGAATGGTTGGGCATGTTTGGATCTGAAAGATGCACCATCCAAAGGTGGCTCAGCATCTGATATGAAGCCGTTGTTCGAAACGGTTTTGAAGTTCGTTTCTTCACCTCCGGGTGATCCGGATGCGCCGTTGCAGTTGCAACTGGCAGCGCTCGATTACTCCACTTTCACCGGTCGCTTGGGGGTTGGTCGTGTATTGAATGGTCGCATCAAACCTGGTCAGAACGTTGTGGTGATGAACCATGGCGACCAAGTCAGCTCTGGACGTATCAACCAAGTGTTGGGCTTCCAAGGTTTGGATCGCGTGCCAGTGGATAGCGCAGAAGCGGGCGACATCATCATCATCTCCGGTCTGGACGAGATCGGTATCGGCGTCACTATTTGCGACAAAGACAATCCTGTTGGTTTGCCCGTATTGGGCGTGGACGAGCCAACCTTGACCATGGACTTCATGGTGAACGGTTCGCCATTGGCAGGTACCGAAGGCAAGTTCGTCTCCAGCCGCCAGATCCGTGATCGATTGACCAAGGAGTTGTTGACCAACGTCGCCTTGAAAGTTGAAGACACGGCGGATGCGGACGTATTCCGCGTATCTGGTCGCGGCGAGTTGCACCTAACCATCTTGCTGGAAACCATGCGTCGTGAAGGCTTCGAATTGGCCGTCGGTAAACCACGTGTCGTGTACAAAGAGATCAACGGTGAAAAGTGTGAGCCGTATGAGAATCTGTCTATCGACTTGGAAGACGGACATCAAGGTGGAGTCATGGAAGAGATCGGTCGTCGTCGCGGCGAACTGACCAATATGGAATCCGACGGTCAAGGACGTACCCGTTTGGAATATCACATCCCTGCGCGCGGCCTGATCGGTTTCCAATCTGATTTCATGACCATGACACGCGGTAGCGGATTGATCAGTCACGTGTTCGATGATTACGGTCCTGTTAAACCGGATTTGCCTGGTCGTCACAATGGTGTGCTGATCTCGGCCGAAGATGGCGATGCAGTGGCCTATGCTTTGTGGAAACTGGAAGACCGTGGTCGCATGTTCGTGGTTCCTGGTGACAAGTTGTATGAAGGCATGATCATCGGTATTCACGCGCGTGACAACGATCTCATCGTCAACCCGATCAAGGGCAAGCAACTGACCAACGTGCGCGCATCCGGCACGGATGAAGCGGTACGTTTGACTACGGCATTGAAGATGACATTGGAGTCCGCAGTTGAATTCATCGATGATGATGAGTTGGTTGAGCTGACACCCAAGTCCATCCGTATCCGCAAGCGTTACTTGAAGGAGCATGAACGTAAGCGCGCTTCTAAAGCAGACTAATTAGGAATTGTAGTGAATGACAAAGGGCGCGAAAGCGCCCTTTGTCATTTATACTTGCCTCCACTTTTTGACTGTAATAAAACATGTTGGAAATCCTATTTTCTGTCCTAGTATTAATACTGTTGCTCATTCTGTTGGTAATACAACTGCGTCAGCCCGCGCGTGCCGCTCAGATGTTGGAACAACAGCACCGAGCCATGCTCACCGACCTCCATGATGGACTGAACAAGCAGGGCGATCGCTTGATTGCGGCCCAAGTTGCTGAATCTGAACGTTTGCGCACCGCTGTGGGCGAAGAGTTGCGCGCCACACGTGATGCCATCAACGCGCTGCAAGTCAAGCAGGACTTGTTGCGTACCGAGATGTTGGCGCAGACGTTGGCGAAGCTGGCGGAGCAGGGACGTGCTGATCAGGAGTTGATACAGAATTCCTTCCGCAATGCCACACAGCATCTGGCGACCAGCATCGAAGCTTTGTCCAAGACGGTGGATGGACGCTTGGAACAGATCGGCGGCAAGGTCAACGAGCGTCTGGATGAAGGTTTCAAGAAGACCAATGAGACTTTCGTCAGTGTGATGGCGCGACTTGCGACCATCGACGAGGCACAGAAGAAGATCGACGGACTGACCACAAACATGGTGAGTTTGCAGGAGCTGTTGGGTGACAAGCGTTCGCGCGGGGCGTTCGGCGAAGTGCAACTGGAAGCCCTAGTGCGCAACATCATGCCGCCGCAATCCTATGAGATGCAATACACACTCCCCAACGGGACTCGCGCCGACTGCGTGTTGAAACTGCCAGAGCCGACCGGAATGGTGGCGGTGGATTCCAAATTTCCTCTGGAGAACTATCACCGCATGTTTGGCACCGAGACGGTCGCTGAAAAACTGGTGGCTGAAAAGCAATTCAAAGCCGACATCAAAAAACACGTGGATGACATCGCCGGCAAATACATCATTCCAGAAGTGACATCGGATGGGGCAGTCATGTTCATCCCTGCAGAAGCGGTGTTCGCCGAGATCCATGCGCACCATCCCGAAGTGGTGGACTATGCCATGCAACGCCGTGTGTGGATTGTGTCACCGACCACGTTGATGGCTGTATTGAACACGGCACGTGCGGTGATGAAGGATGTGGAGACACGCAAGCAGGTTCACATCATCAAAGACGAGCTAGGTAAGTTGGGTAAAGAGTTTGGTCGCTTCGATGAGCGCATGAAGAAATTGGCCGACCACATCCGGCAAGCACATGAAGACGCACAAGAGGTGCGTACCACAAGCCAGAAGATTTCCAAGCGGTTCACTAGCATCGAACAAGTTGAGTTGGAACAACCTAACGAGGTTGCTGTTATTCAACATACGGACGAGTAGAGAGCTCTTTTTTCGACAAATTGCGCACAATTCATTCAGGAGCAAAGCAATCATGACCGCCCCTCATACTTGGAAGTTCTTCCGCGCGGGCGGATTCGATCAAGTCCAATTGGATAACGGTGCCGATCTATTGGCATTGAAAGACTTGAACCAAAAACTTTGGGTGGCACTGAGTTGCCCTACGCGCGGCATCGAATTCGATGGGCGCACATTGGATATGATCGACTCGGATGGGGACGGTCAGGTGCGCGCGAACGAAGTGTTGGTCGCCATCGAATGGGCAGGTGCTTTGATGAAGAGCAGCGATGCGCTGACCAAAGGCACTGACAAGTTATTGTTGTCTGATATCAATTATGAGTCGGAAGAGGGTAGGCAGATTCTCGCCTCCGCGCGCCATATCCTAAAGAGTTTGGGCAAATCTGAAGCAAGTATGATCACGCTCGACGATATGGCGGATATCGAGATATTCGTTGCAGGGTTGCAATTCAATGGCGATGGTGTGGTATGTGCCAAACAAGTTAGCGACACCGGACTGAGTGGCACGGTTGCAGATATTGCCAATGTCTCAGGTTCCGCACCTGATATGAGTGGTGACGTGGGCATCAACCAAGACATCAGCAACCAGTTCTTCGCGGATGCCAAAGCCTATTCCGATTGGTATGCACAAGGTGAGGCTGATAAAGGCATCTTGTTATTTGGCGCAGAAAGTAAAACAGCAGCGGCAACCTTGCAGGCTGTCAAAGAGAAGATTGACGACTATTTCACCCGTTGCCAATTAGCGGCATACGACGAACGTGCTGCTTCGCCACTGAGCCGCTCTGCAGATGATTATCAGCAGATCGCCACCTTGAGTCTTTCAGCACAGACAGGCGAGATTGCCAGTTTTCCGTTGGCAACGATCGAAGCGAATAAGCCACTTTCGCTTGTTGCCGGCGTCAATCCTGCGTGGTGTGCCAAGATCGAAGCCTTACGCAACCTAGTCATCAAGCCGCTGCTGGGTGACAAGCAATGCATCACGGCTGCGGAATGGACTTCGCTGTATGCACGTTTCGATGCATTCGACACATGGCAAGCTGCTAAACCCGTCTCAAAAGTCGGTGAATTGTGAGTTGAGCGTGTGCGAGCAATCATTGCTAGCAATCATCAAGCGAAGATCGATTCACTCATCGCCCAAGATAAGGCCGTGGAATCTGAGATCAAGTCCATCCGCTCGGTGGAGCGTTTGGTGCGTTATCAGCGCGACTTGTTCAAGCTGGCAAATAACTTTGTGTCTTTCCGCGAGTTCTATTCGGGTAAGAAAAAAGCCATTTTTCAGGTTGGAACACTCTATTTGGATGGCCGTAGCTGTGAGCTTTGTATCAAGGTGGAGGATGTGAATGCACATGCTACATATTCGAATAGTAGCGGTGTATGTTTGGCCTACTGTCAGTTGGAACGCAATGGTGGCGCTGAGAAGATGAGCATTGCTGCCGCATTTAAAATTGGCTGCCAGCAGAGCTAACGCGGTCGAGAATAAAATGGCGACGACCGTGGCGAATGCACCCAATGCAGTTGCTGCCGTGCCAACACCACCTGCTATCCCAGTTAAGCCCCCCTTCGATGTGGGCAAGTTCGCCGGTATCTTTGCAGCCATCGGCTTGGCCATTGGTGCTATCGGTGGCATTCTTGCTACCGTAGTTGGGGGTATCTTGAGTCTTGAGTTTTGGCAGATCCCGTTGGCAGTGATCGGACTTATGTTGACGATCTCGCTACCCTCGATGGTGTTGGCTTGGTTCAAGTTGAAACGTCGCAATCTGGGCCCCATCCTTGACGCTTGCGGTTGGGCCATCAATGCACGTGTATTGATCAACATCCCATTCGGCACTTCGCTGACTGCATTGCCGATATTGCCATCAGGTGCGCATCGATCGCTGGTTGATCCGTATGCAGAGGAGAAATCTGTATGGCCTTATGTGTTTGCGGTTGCAGTAATCATCGGCGCAGTGGCTTGGGCTTGGTATGCAGGATATTTTATAAATAAGTGAACTGAAACGATGAAGATAGCAATCGCACAGATCAACTGCTTGCTTGGAGACTTGGCGGGTAACTCCGCCAAGATCGCGGACTATGCACGTCGCGCAAAAGAGCAGGGGGCTGACATCCTGCTCACACCAGAGATGAGCCTGTGCGGCTACCCGCCAGAAGACTTGTTGCTACGTGATGGCTTCTATCGGGAGTGCGATCTGGCTTTGGCAGAATTGGCCAAGCAAGCGCAAGATATCGTCTTGGTCGTGGGGCATCCGCATCAAGTCGGTGAAAATCGTTTTAATGCGGCCTCCGTGCTGCGAGATGGCAAAGTGGTTGCCACTTATCACAAGCATGAGCTACCCAACCACAGCG
>VBWD01000037.1:0-3387 GCA_006218055.1 Gallionellaceae bacterium | reverse complement strand
TCGACGAAAAGCGATATTTTGAACACGGCCAACAAGCATGCATCTTCGAGGTGGACGGTATCAAGTTCGGCGTCAATATCTGTGCTGATGTGTGGGAGAGCCAAGCTGCTTCAAGGGCGAGAGAGGCCGGAGCTGAGGTGTTGCTGGTACTGAATGCCTCTCCTTATCATTTCGACAAACAGACCACTCGGCATGAGACTTTACGTGAGCGTATCGACGAGACAGGGCTGCCAATCGTCTATGCCAATATGGTGGGTGGACAGGACGAGTTGGTATTCGATGGCTCATCTTTCGTGATGGACGAAGAAGGTGCACTTACCCATCAACTCCCAGCCTTCGAGGAAGCTCTGGGTATCGTTGAGCTCAACGACGGTATGCTTGTCGCTGGATCACTGGCAGAAGTAGAAAAGGACGAGGCCAGTATCTACCATGCGCTCTGCCTTGGGGTTCGCGACTATATTCAGAAGAACCGATTCCCTGGCATCTTGCTGGGATTGTCTGGCGGTATTGATTCAGCCTTGACTCTAGCCGTAGCGGTGGATGCATTGGGGGCAGACAAGGTGCGGGCTGTGATGATGCCATCACCTTATACCGCGCAGATGAGCATCGACGATTCGCGCGAGATGGTGGATATCCTTGGTGTGCGATATGAAGAGTTGGACATCTTGCCGACCTTCACCGCGCTGCAAGATACGCTGTCGACCGTGTTCAAAGGATTGCCTGCCGATACCACCGAAGAGAATCTGCAAGCACGTATCCGCGGTACTTTGCTGATGGCGATGTCAAACAAGACCGGTGCACTAGTGTTGACCACAGGCAACAAATCCGAGATGACCGTCGGCTATGCCACCCTATATGGCGATATGGCGGGTGGTTTTGCCGTGCTCAAAGATGTGAGTAAGACTTGGGTGTACCGCTTATCCAATTATCGCAACACCCTTGGGCGGGCCATCCCAGAGCGCATCATCACCCGTCCTCCCAGCGCAGAGTTGAAGCCCGATCAAACTGATCAAGACAGCTTGCCGCCATACGATGTGCTGGATGCCATCATGGCCTGCTATGTAGAGAAGAACATGAGTATCCCGCAGATCGTGAAAGAGGGGTTCAGCCAAGCCGATGTGCAGCGAGTGGTGAAGTTGATCCGTATCAACGAATATAAGCGTCGCCAAGCACCTGTCGGGATTCGCATCACCGACCGTAGCTTCGGCAAGGACTGGCGCTATCCCATCACCGCGCGTTATCAGGACGATTTTTAGTTATACTTGCGGCATATTTTCAGGGAGACCAGCATGAAGAAGATCGAAGCCATCATCAAACCTTTCAAGCTCGACGAAGTGCGAGAAGCCTTATCCGAATTGGGTGTCAGCGGTCTGACCGTGACCGAGGTTAAAGGATTTGGCCGGCAGAAAGGTCATACCGAACTGTATCGCGGCGCAGAATACGTTGTGGATTTTCTGCCCAAAATAAAAGTTGAGATCGTGGTCAGTGCGGCCATGTTGGACTCCGCCGTTGAATCGATCATCAAAGCCGCGCATACCGGCAAGATCGGTGACGGTAAGATATTCGTTTCCAGTGTCGAACAAGTCATCCGTATCCGCACCGGCGAGACAGATGAGACAGCGCTGTAATCTTTCTGGGCAGCAATAAATAAAAATGGCACTTGATTCAAGTGCCATTTTTTATGGATAGAAGCCTAGCGAAGAGTTTATTTTGCTACTTGGCGCTCTCTGATCTCATCCAAAGTCTTGCAGTCGATACAAAGGGTTGCTGTGGGGCGTGCTTCAAGGCGGTTCAAACCGATCTCAACACCGCACTTGTCACAGAAACCGTAATCACCCGCTTCGATACGCGCCAGCATCTTGTCAATATTCTTGATCAGTTTGCGTTCGCGGTCGCGGTTGCGCAATTCCAAACTCATGTCCGATTCTTGGCTGGCACGGTCGTTTGGATCGGCAAACACGGTTGCTTCATCTTGCATGGTATGAACGGTACGGTCAATGTCTTGGCTCAGGCCAAGCTTGATCTCATTCAGCACGCCACGAAAATGCTCAAGTTGCTTTGCGCTCATATAAGCCTCGCCCTTTTTGGCTTTATATGGGGCGGTTGTTTTATTTGTTTGTGCTGGCATTACGTCTATCTCCACGGGAAGCTGATTTTTTCAAGCGCGCTTTAATACCAGATAGGGGTATTACTCGCAACAAGAAATTTTATGAACTGCCAGCTATAAAATATTAACACCTTGTTTTTTAAGCATATCAATCAAAACGATCAGCGGTAGGCCAATCAAGGCATTCGGATCGTCTCCTTGAATGGATTGGATCAGCGCGATACCTAACCCCTCCGATTTGGCACTCCCTGCGCAATGGTAGGGTTGCTCCTTGTGTAAATATCGCTCTATCTCGTCATCAGAAAGATCACGAAATTTCACCTTGGTCTCAGCCAAGGCAGTTTGCATATTTTGGGTACGGGAATTGAAAAGGCTGACGGCAGTGTAGAAATCCACCGTCTTCCCGCGCATAGAGCGTAACTGACGCACTGCATTGTCATGAGTCATAGGCTTGCCGAGTTGCGCTCCTTCCAGCAGGGCGACTTGGTCTGATCCAATGATGAGGGCGTCAGGAAACTGATGAGCAACAGCTTGGGCTTTGAGCTGGGAAAGACGTTGAGATGTCTGGTGGGCGGATTCCCCTAGTAAAGGAGTTTCATCTACGTCTGGAGAGGCGGTCTGGAACGGTATCTGTAGGGTGGATAACAGCTGATTCCTATATATAGAGGTCGAAGCTAAGATAATCGGTTGAGAATTCAAGATATTCCTTCGATGCGTCTTTGACAGGGGAGGTCGGAATATATATCATGCGCGCCTCATGTTTGCACGGCCTTTAATTGACGCGATTGAATTTGCCGGAAACGGCAGGGAAATTCGCGGGGAAATACCCATTAAGGAGTTGTCCAGACTGGGTGACATGTTGCTTGATTCGGCAGGGACGTTGGTCTATGTAGTGCAGGGCTTGCGTATAAATGATCGCGATGTGTTGGATGTTTCTCTGAATGGCGTCGTTCATTTGCGTTGCCAGCGTTGTTTGGCTGATCTTGAATTTCCAGTCGAAGTCTCATCCCGACTGAAATTGGCATCAGCCGAAGAGCTGGATGCGGTCGATGATGAGGATGAAGACGAATATATAGAAGCTTCGTCACAGTTGGATGTGATCGGGTTGGTGGAAGATGAACTTTTATTAAGTCTTCCTTTCGCCCCTAGGCACCCAGACGGAGCATGTAGCCCAGTAAGTGAAGGTTTGAAGCAGTCAGCCAATCCATTTGCGGTGTTGGCTGGATTAAAGAAGTAGTATTTATTGGTTTTAGTGAGGAGTAATCATGGCAGTTCAGCAG
>VBWD01000036.1 GCA_006218055.1 Gallionellaceae bacterium | reverse complement strand
TGAGGGTGCGCACTTTAATTGCTATAGGATTTTGTGTCAATGACGAAAAAGAAAAAAACAATACGTGAACTCGACCCCTTCTTGGAGCGGGAACGCGAACAATACGAACACCCTTTGCCCAGCCGCGAGTACATCTTGCAGATGCTGGCCGAGAAGGGCGTACCCGTAGAGCCGGAAGACCTCTGCGCATTACTGCATATCGAATTGCATGAGGAAGAACTGTTCACCCGCCGCTTGAAAGCGATGGAGCGTGACGGACAGATCATGCGCAACCGCAAACGCGCCATCTGTGTGGTCGACAAGCTCGATCTCATCAAAGGCAAGGTGCAAGGCCATCCGGACGGATTCGGATTCCTGATTCCGGACGACGGCAGCGCCGATCTGATGTTGAGCGAAAAAGAGATGCATAACGTCTTGCACGGTGACACCGTGATGGCGCGAATCGGTGGCGAAGACAGGCGCGGTCGGCGTGAGGCTAAGATCGTCGAAGTGCTGGAACATGCGAACACGCGTGTGGTTGGTCGTATCTATGAAGAGCACGGCATCAAATTCGTGGTTGCCGAGAATCGCCGTATCAGTCAAGACTTTCTCGTGGCGGCGGGCGAACATAGCGATGCCAAGACAGGGCAGGTCGTCATCTTGGAAATAATGCAGCAGCCCTCCAAGCATGCGCAGCCCATCGGTCGTATCGTCGAGGTGTTGGGCAACTACGCTGATCCAGGCATGGAGATCGAGATCGCACTGCGCAAGCACGATCTACCGAATGAGTTCCCGCATGATGCTAAACATCAAGCGGAAGGATTCTCTCCGCTAGTTAAGCCTGAAGATTACGCAGGGCGGGAGTCTGTCGTGAAGTTGCCATTGGTCACCATCGACGGTGAGACTGCGCGTGACTTCGATGATGCCGTTTATTGCGAACCGAACAGCAAGGGATTCCGTTTGGTCGTCGCTATCGCCGACGTGAGTGCCTATGTGAAGCCGGGCGATGCTTTGGACAAAGAAGCCATCAATCGCGGCAACTCGGTGTACTTCCCGCGTCGTGTGATTCCGATGTTGCCGGAAGAGTTATCGAATGGTTTGTGTTCGTTGAACCCAAATGTCGAACGTCTATGCATGGTGTGCGACATGCAGATCAGCGCGGACGGCGAGATACAGTCGCATCGCTTTTATCCATCTGTGATGTTCTCGCAAGCACGCCTGACCTACACCAAGGTCGCCGACATGATAGCGAACCCGCAAGGCGAGAATGCGCGTGAATACGCTGCGGTACTGCCGCACATCAACAATCTGTACAAGCTATTCCAAGTCCTGCTACAAGCGCGTGCGAAACGCGGTGCGATCGACTTCGAGACGGTCGAGACGCAGATGATCTTCACCGACCAAGGTAAGATCGAGAAGATCATCCCTGTGGTGCGTAATGATGCACACAAGCTCATCGAGGAATGTATGCTGGCGGCAAACGTGTGCGCGGCAGCGTTCTTGAAAGAGCACGAACATCCTATCCTGTACCGCGTACACGAAGGTCCAACACCAGAGAAGTTAGAAGCCGTGCGCGAGTTCTTCAAAGAATTCGGTCTGCAACTGGGCGGAGGTGATGATCCGCAAGCGGGGGATTATTCGCAACTGCTCAAGCAGATCAAGGGCCGTCCCGATGCAGGTTTGTTGCAAACGGTGATGCTGCGGTCTTTGCGTCAGGCTGTGTATGCGCAAGAGAACTTGGGACACTTCGGTTTGGGTTACGAGGCTTACGCCCACTTCACCTCGCCTATCCGTCGTTACCCCGACCTGTTGGTGCATCGCGCAATCAAAGCGGTGTTGGAAGGCAAGAAATACAAGCCACAACTCAAGTGGGCAGAGCTCGGTGTGCATTGCTCTATGACCGAACGCCGTGCAGATGATGCAACACGCGACGTCGAAGCATGGCTCAAGTGTTTCTACATGCGTGACCATCTGGGCAGCGAATTCGCTGGCACTATCTCATCGGTCACGGGTTTTGGATTGTTCATCTCTTTGGACGACCTCTATGTCGAGGGTTTGGTGCACGTATCCGAATTGGGTGCGGACTACTTCCACTTCGATGCGGCGAAACACCAGATGTTGGGTGAGCGCACCGGCAAACGCTACCGTTTGGGTGATCGCGTGAAAGTCAAAGTGGTACGCGTCGATATGGAAAGCACCAAGATCGATTTCACGCTGGTGGGTGAAGTTGTTCACGCGGCGGATACCTTGAACGTTGGAGCATGGGGCGCGACTACACCGAAGAAAGTCAAAGCAGCAAAAGCAGAACCAAAGAACAAAAAGGCAGGAAAACGTCATGGCTGAGTCACGCATCATTCACGGCTTTCATGCCGTCACTGCCCGCATCCGTCAGAACGCAGACAGCGTGATGGAAGTGTTCGTCGATCCGGCGCGCAAGGATCCGCGTGCACGTGACCTGTTGAAATTGGCAGAAACTAACGGCGTACGCGTCATCAGTGTTGATGGGAAACGGCTGGACGGTATGGCGGGAAGCCCGCGTCATCAAGGTGTCGCAGCGCGCGTGGACGCATCGCAGAAAGTGCAACACCTCGACGATGTGCTGGATACCTTGACCGAGCCAGCTTTGATACTCGTACTCGATGGTGTGCAAGATCCGCACAATCTGGGCGCCTGCCTGCGTAGTGCGGATGCCTTTGGTGTGCATGCAGTCATCGCCCCCAAAGACCGCGCCGTAGGCATCAATGCCACGGTAGAGAAAGTGGCCTGCGGTGCAGCGCAGACCGTGCCTTACATCACCGTCACCAACCTTGCGCGCACCTTGCGTGAGCTGAAAGAGCGTGACATCTGGATCATCGGCATGGATGGCGAAGCCGAGACGGAGTTGCATCAGGTGAAACACAAAGGTGCAGTCGCTTTTGTGTTGGGGGCGGAGGGCGAAGGCATGCGTCGCTTGACCAAAGACACCTGTGATCAACTGGTGCGCATCCCGATGCAAGGCAGTGTGGAAAGCCTGAACGTGTCCGTCAGTACCGGCGTGTGCCTTTACGAAGCCAGAAGGCAACGCGTCATCTGATGCTTAAGTTCCCTCGCCCTTTGGGATAACCAGCGACTTGCCCGCTTGCGGGCTTAGTCGAATGGCTAGTAGTTTCATCAGAGGGCTAGGGTGAGGGAACACTCGTTGGGGTAACCACCCTCCAATGAGCTGGCAAGAAAAGCCTGATAGTTCGTTTCCCTAAGTTTGGAGGTTCAGTTGTGCTGATGCAGAAATTCAACTTCTCGATCCAAACACGCGATGGACAACGCATCGTCAGTGTCGTCATCGCAGGACGCGATCAAGAAGAAGCAGAACGCAAGCTACGCCAGATGTATCACCATTGTGAGATCGTCAGTTGTAACGCCAATCCTTTGGATGATCACAAATCACCCCAAGTCATGTCCGTAGAGGACATCATCACGCTCATCTCTAAGTAAAGAGTTTATGTTGCATCGACCGCTGGTTCGGCAAAAGTAGTCGATGCTAATTAGCCAATACGTTCCCTTCGCAGCTCCTCTCTAAAATCGCGCGTCCAAGTGAAACTGCACCAACCAACTAGTTCGTCAGCTTGGAAATCAACTCATCGATCGGCAGTGGTTTCGCATAGAGATATCCCTGATAAGCCTTGCAACCGCGCAACTCAAGAAATTCCCTTTGGGCGATTGTTTCCACACCTTCCGCGATGACATCCATCCCCATGCTTAGCGCCATAGCGATGATGGTCTGCACGATAGCGGCGTCGTTCTGGTCGGTAGTGATATCGCGCACAAAAGATTGGTCGATCTTGAGTTGATCGATGGGCAGGCGACTTAGGTAAGACAACGAGGAATAGCCGGTACCGAAATCATCCATGGAGAATTTCACGCCTATTTTCTTCAACTCAAGCATCTTTTGTATGCTCTCCTCGACATTGTCCAAAACAAGACTTTCGGTGAGTTCCAGCTTCAATACTTTCGGGTTGGCGCCGCTCTTGTGCAAAGTCTCGCGGACTAGGGAGGCAAATGAGGGTTCACGGAATTGGCGCGCACTCACATTGACGGCGATCGTCAGTTTGCTCAAGCGTGGATCGGATTGCCATTGAGACAGTTGCGCGCAGGCGGTTTCCAGCACCCAATAGCCAAGATCAGACCGGTCTCTTCCGACACTGGGATGAACTGCACCGGTGACACCATGCCGAGTGTGGGATGTTTCCAACGCAGCAACGCCTCGACGCCGATGGCTAAGCCGTCCGAATCGACTTGCAGCTGGTAGTGCAGGAACAGCTCATGACGTGCCAGCGCGACGCGCAATGACTTTTCCAATTCATTGCGATGCTCCAAAGTCTTTTGCATGGAGTCATCGAAGAAGCAGATCGTGTTGCGTCCTTTGTTCTTCGCTTGATACATAGCCGTATCGACATGCGAGAAGAGTTCCTCCTCATTGTTCAGATGGCCGCGGAATATCACGATCCCGATACTGCAGCTATTGTGGTATTCGAGTTCGCCGAGTTGATAGGGGCGGCACAGTTCGCTACGGATCTTTTCTGCTACCAGCTCTGCTTGGCTTGCCGCCTCGTTAGCATGGCTGCTCAACTCGTTGAGCACGACGATGAATTCATCGCCGCCCAAGCGGGCGACGCTGTCTTCCTCGCGTACACAAGCCGTGTCGTTCAGCAGTTTGAAATGGTCCAAATCCAGTGACAACAGCGCGCCGCGCTTGCCGCTGCGCATGCTGGAGGACATGGTTTGCTGGACACGGTCCATGAGCAGGCGCCGGTTGGGCAGATTGGTCAGTGCATCGAAATTGGCCTGTGTCCAGATGAGTTCATCTTTGCTTTTTTTCTCGGTCACATCGGAGAATTGCCCCAGATATCTGAACACGCGCCCATCATCACGCCGGATCACGCTGATGCTCAGCCATTTGGCTTGCAGTTCGCCATCTTTGCGGCGATCCCATATCTCGCCCTGCCAGTGTCCGTCACGCTGGATTGATTGCCACATCTCCTGGTAGAACTTAGGGTCGTGTTTGCCCGATTTGAAGATACTGGGATTCTTGCCACGAACCTCATCCAGTGAATAACCCGTGAGTTGGGTAAAGGCCGGATTGACATCCAAAATGAGATTGTGCTCATCCGTCATCACGATGCCCTCATGACTCTCCTGATACACAGAAGCGGCCAATTGCAAGCCTTCTTCATTTTGCTTGCGTTGTGTGATGTCGCGCACGGTGCAGATGGTGCGGATCGGTCGGCGATCCATCTTATCGCTGGTGAAGCTGGTTTGGAATTGGACTGCCAGCCAGCGTGTATCACCGCTAGGCAACTGAAGGCGGGGGGATAGCGCGAAATATCCGTCCCCGTCGGGAGATTGGGAAACTGCGAGGGCATCGATCACTTGTTCACGATCGTTCGGGTCGAAGCACTCGATAAATTGCGCCATATTCGACGGCTGATCTGCACGTATGCCAAAGATCATGCGCAATTCCTGGGAGAGATACAGTTCACCCGTGCGATGGTCAAGATCGAACAGGCCGATCCCGGAGATGCAGATGGTTTGCTTCAGTCTTTCCTCGCTATGTTGCAGCGCGGCTTCCGCATCCAGGCGCATGAGGTTGACACGCCTGGACACGATCAAGCCGGTACAGGTTGAAACCAATGGAGCCAGCTTTTCGCAGAACTGTTTGTCATAGCCTCCGGCACGATTGGCTATACCCAGCATGCCGATCAATTCGTCTCCTTTATACAGCGGCATGCCCAGGAAGGCATGCATCGCCGGGTGGCCCGGAGGCAAACCACCGGCACGCGGATCGCTTAAAGGGTCATTGCTGATGACTACTTGGCCGCTGACCATGACTGCACCGAACAAGGTGTCAAGGTTGCGGAATTCCAGCCCCTGTGAGACATGCTTTTGGTAAAGCGCGCGTGTTTCTTCATCCCAAGCGATATCGGTGATGGCGTGGGTCTTCAGGTAAGGCGCCCCCTCCGCGTCATGGAACACCTCACCGATAAAGCCGTATTCGCTGCGCGAGTAATCGAGCAGGATCTTGAGTAAGTTGTCGAAGGTCGCGCGATGTTCCGATCCGGTGATGAACTGGGACTGCGCTTGGGAAATGGCCCCCAGCAGTGCTTGCGATCCTTTGATCTCCTCTTCCGCCTGTCTGCGTACAGTGATGTCGCGCAGGATAGCCGTGTAGACCTTTCTACCGGCCACTTCTACCTGCGAGATCGATGCTTCGAAGGAAAACTCCTTACCATCTGCGCGCAAGCCTTTGGCGATTCCCGGCACATCCATGGTGCGCGAAGTGATGCCTGTCCTGCCGAATTCCTCCACATGATGGTGATGCGAGGCGTGGTAGCGGGATGGGATGAGTCTTTCGAGCGGCTGGCCGATGATGTCGCCGGCGCGGTAGCCGAACATGCGCTCGGCAGCGCGATTGAAGATGAGGATATTTTGATTCTCATCGGTGGAAACGATGGCATCCATCGCCGATTCGATCAGATCGTGGAACCGGTTCTGGTCTTCCTGCAGACGCTGTTCTGCTAGCTTGCGTTCGCTGATGTCTTCGACGATGGACCAGATGTAGCGTTGACCGTCACGACCGGTGACCAACATGCCGTTCAATTGCAATGGCACGCGTGAGCCGTCCTTGCGTAGGTATTCTTTTTCGTAGGGGCCGTAGCGGCCGCCTTGCTCCAGACAATCCAGTTGGTGTGCTTCTTGGTCGGCATACTCCTGCGGGGTCAACTTCCAATAATCGAGTTGCCTCAGTTCTTCATTTGAATATCCGCAGATGCGGCGGAATGCCTCATTGAATTCAACGTAGCGTCCTTGCATATCAGTCAGGGCGATGCCGAGCGGCGAAAGATCAAACAAGTTGCGCAATTTCTCATTGGACTCGCGCAAGCGTTCCTCAGCTATTGTTTTCTCAGTATTGTCTTGGCATACGACGACTACGCCGAGCAGTCTGCCCTCGGAGCGGATAGGGTAGGAACTGTACTCGACCGGGAAACTGCTGCCATCCTTGCGCCACATTACTTCATCTTTGCGCATGCGCGGCTGCCCGTCGCTCAGTGTGGCGTGCATCGGGCATGCCTCCACCGGATAGTCAGTGCCATTCTGATAAGTGTGATGCACATATTTATGCATGCATTTGCCCAGCAGTTCTTCCGGCGAATAGCCGAACATCTCCACGGCGGCGGCGTTGACAAAAGTGACTTTGCCTTCGGTATCCAATCCCCACACGGCTTGGCTGACGGATTGCAGCAGTAGGGTAGAGCGCTCCTCCGCCAGCCTGCGTTCGGCCAGCAAGGCGGTGATCATTAGTCCGGAGATGGCCAGAATACTCATATAGGCCCATAACTGGAATAGTCCGTCCGGGTAGAACGGACCCATGCCCAATGAAGTGGCACCCACAGAGATCAATGACAGCAGGATCACGGATATCGAGGCACCGGGCACACCAAAACGCATGGCTGCCCATACGACCATGGGGAAGGGTAAAAAGGCCAAGCCTACATTGGAAGTGAAGACAGCCAGTCCGGTCATACAGGTCAGCACGACCCAGCCAATGAATTCCAAATAGCGCTGTCGTACCATAGTCAGGCTATTTACAGATATAGCCAACAGTAACGGCCCTCCCAGCAATACGCCGACAAAATCCCCGGCCCACCACGCAAGGACCGCGGAGAAGAAGTCGGCGCTGCCTACCAGCCCAACCCAACTTAAGATGACTGCACCACTGATGGCCGAAACCAGCATGCCTACGGCCGCGGCGGCACACAGCAATAAGATGTCTTCGCGCCGGTCAAAAGTGGCGTGGAACCTCTTGCGCTGCAACAGCCAGCTCGTGAGCAGGGGGGCCAGTGTGTTGCCCACGGCGATGCCTGCCGCCACAGGCCACGAAGAGCCGATGGACAGATTGACCAGCAAAGCCCCCAGGTAGATACCCGGCCAAAAAACAATGCCGAATCTGAATAGAACAGCAACCGCGATGCCCGTGGGTAACCAGAACAAGGTGATGTGCGACCCGACGTAAGGGATCGCCAATCCCAACTGGCCGCTGGCAAAGTAAGCCAAGACCACCAGCAAGAACTTGCCGATGAGAAGAGGCGGGAGGACACGAATCTTAGCTGGCGTCATGATTCTTAGATCTGATCGAACTGGTTATTTAAATCAGCCGAAAAAAAGCAAGAACGATTGCGTCCCTGTCGTTTGGAGGCGTACATGGCGATATCTGCTTTGGCTACCAGATTCTCCGTATCGGTCGCGTCATCCGGATACAGGGCGATGCCGATACTGCCGGATATCTGCAACGAGATCTCATCTATATGGAATGGTCGTTCCAGGGCATCCAGAATATTCTTGGCGACAGCTTCGATCCGGCTGGTCTCGGCCAAATTGGTCAGAATGATCGTGAACTCGTCTCCTCCCAGGCGGGCTACGGTGTCGGTATTACGCACGCAGTCATTGAGACGACGTGCGGTTTCGATCAGTAAGCGGTCTCCGATGCCGTGTCCGTGCGTATCGTTGACCTCCTTGAAATGATCCAGATCAATGAAGAACAGAGCCATCGATGTGTTGGCACGCCGGCTTTTCTTGATCTCTTGGGTAAGCCGGTCGAGAAAGAGCCGGCGATTGGGCAGATTGGTGACCGTATCGTAGTTGGCCTGGCGCCACATCAGATCTTCGGCATGTTTTCTTTCGGTGATGTCGGAAAAGATGGCCACGCGACGATGCACACTACCGTCTTTGTTCTCGATCACATTGATGGTCAATTGCTCGGCGTATATCTCCCCATCCTTGCGCCGATTCCACAACTCGCCATGCCAGTGCTTGTTGTGTTCAAGGCTTTGCCACATGTCACGGTAGAACTCTTTTGACTGTTTGCCTGAACTCAATATGTTCGGGTTATGGCCGATCACCTCTGCCGGATCATAACCGGTGATCTCTGTGAATGCGGGGTTCACGCTGACGATAAGGTTGTTCTCGTCGGTGACGACGATGGAGGCGCTACTGGCATTGAATACGGAAGCGGCGAGTTTTAGTTCGTCTTCCTGGCGCTTGCGCTCGGAAATATCCCGCACGAACACAAAGAACACACCGCCATGCATGTCCAGATAATTGATGCTCGCCTCGATTCCAACAAAATGCCCGTCTTTGTGACGGTGTTGGGTCTCAAAGAAATCATGCCCGTTCTCTATCACTTTCCGGATGTGCGCGCTGGTTTCCTCGGGGGATTCGATCGCTTCAAGATCGAAGATATACATGTTGAGCAATTCGTCACGGGTGTAGCCGACCATGCGGCAATAGGCCTCGTTTGTATCGAGGATGCGTGCATCATTCGCACTGGTGACCAAAAAGCCATCCGTGCTCGCTTGTACGATAGTCCGGTATTCGATCTCTTTCTGCTTGCGCTCTGAAACATCACGGCAGATATTCAGTATGAAAAGTTGCCCCTGATGTTCGATCAGGCGGATATGCATCTCGACGGGAATGTGCTTGCCATCGCGGCGCACGTGAACCGCCTCGAATGTGGCACTACGCTCTTTTTGGATCTGCGCCATGCACTCGGGGATCTTTTTCCTTGATTTCTCATCACCCAGATCAGCAGGGCGCATGTGCAACAGCTCGGCCCTGCTGTATCCCGTGTGATCGCAGGCAGCCTGGTTGACCCCGATGAAGTTTCCCCCTGCATCCAGCACAAAGATGGGATCTGCAGCGTGCTCAAAGAGCAAGCTACAGATTTCCGGCGGAAATTGTCGGTTAACAGCGTCAGTCATGCGACCCCCTGCGTTGAGCTACTTGTTCATGCGAACGCCGTGATAATTTTTCACGGCAGAGAACAAGATCGCGATTTCCTGTTGGGATAATTGCGGATAGTGATTGCGCAGGGTTTGCAGAGCTGACAGATGCAATGGCGCACCATCCATCCCCTGGTGCGCGGCAAGGAGGGAAGCGGTGATGTGGCAAGCATTGTCAAAATATTCCCGCAAATGACGATGAGCACGCCGCTCATTGCCGCTGTAGTTGCCTGCCCCTTGGGGGTTGTTATTCGTCATGCTTTCCTCCTGTTAAATTATGGCGCGCCCGGATGGATCACCGCCATTCTGCTGTGCTAGTACACTTTTTTAACGAAGTGCTGTGTCGATATCTTGGGTCTCTTGTAACTGGTGTCAGCCTGTCGCGGGGGCAGATCAAGCTCGACGGGGGTCAGATCGGTGTAGGGGATCTGCTGCAACAGATGCGCGATGCAATTCAGCCGGGCTTTCTTCTTGTCGTCCGCATTCACCACGTACCAAGGCGTAAGTTTGGTATCGGTCTTGGCGAACATGGTGTCTTTAGCCTTGGAATATTCAACCCAATGCTTGCGCGACTCGACATCCATCGGGCTCAATTTCCAGCGTTTGATCGGGCTGCGCATGCGCTCCTGGAAGCGCTTTTCCTGTTCCTCGTCGCTCACCGAGAACCAATACTTGATCACAAAGATACCGGAGCGAACCAGCATCTCCTCAAATAGCGGGGCGGCGCGCAGAAACTCGGCGTACTCATCATCGGTACAGAAACCCATGACACGTTCTACTCCGGCGCGGTTGTACCAACTGCGGTCAAACAGCACGATCTCACCGCGTGCCGGCAGATGGGAGACATAGCGTTGGAAGTACCATTGTCCGCGCTCTCTTTCTGTCGGCGTGCCCAGGGCGGCAACACGGCAAATGCGCGGATTCAGACTTTCCGTGATGCGTTTGATCACACCGCCTTTGCCGGCGGCATCGCGTCCTTCGAAGATGACGACCACCTTCAGTCCTTGCAGTCTGACCCATTCCTGCAGCTTGATGAGCTCGAACTGCAGGTGCGCGATCTCTTCGATGTATTTGTAGTTCTTCGGCGGCTTGCGCTGCTTGGCTTTTCCCGCCGCATGCCAGTAAGACTCGATGGCAGTCGTTTCCTTGGCGTCCTTGATGATCTCGCCGTTCTTTTCGGGTGCTGCTGCAGGTTTCTTTTTCATATTTACCTCAGGTTGCTTGCATGCCGTTATGTTTTGTTGCGAACGGTTTCCTTGCGCACGTGGATCGAAAGCGGATGCCCTTCCATGCGTTCGAATCCATTGATCTGCTCAATGAGCTGTTCATTCAGGACATGGCCTTTTGCCAGCAGCATGTCTCCGCCATGTGTCGTCAGATCACGTGACAACGTCATACCGGGAAGTATTTGGCCGGAACGCAGGATCATTTCCGTCCCATCTTGTGCCGCATGGCTGGAACTGCCCAATTCTTTTGACAAGGCAGTCACAACGGCGGGATCGTAGCGTTTACCTTTTTCGTCTTGAATCATCAGCCATGCATCTGCGGCTTTAAGTGGTTTCACAAAGGACGTCCCTATCAACGCGGCATCGTAGTCCTCGGCGATGGCAAGTATGCGCGCCCCCAATGGGATAGCCAGGCCGGACAAACGGTCCGGATAACCCGTACCGTCGAAGCGTTCGCGGTGGCTGCGGATCAATTTGGCTGCACTATGTAACTGCTCCAGTGCCATCAGAGCCAATTGTCCTTTGACCGGATATTTGATTACTTCGGTGCGTTCGTCCACGTTTAGGCTGTGCAGAGGCCGATCCAACAGGCGGTCGGGCAAGCCGATCTTGCCGATGTCGAGCAGCAATCCGGCAACGAAAGTATCCTGCACTTCAGCGGCACTCATCCCCATGTTTTGCGCGAGGGTGCGCGCCAGTTCGGCGACCCGTTTCGAATGACCCGCTTTGCCCGGATTGCGCAGTTCGATCAGGTTGGAAAAGACGCGCACCGAGGTGATGAAGCTCTTCTTCAGCTTGTCATGGGCAACTTCCAAAAACGCCATGGCCTGACGTACTTCTTCGGTACGGGCCAGCACCTTTTGCTCCAGATTGGCATTCAGGTCTTTTAGTTCTTCATTCTGCTTCAGGGTGAGTTCTTCCAGCCGCAACTTCTCGCGCTCCAGCATCTTCTGCTGTAGGGCATGCCTGACGATGAGGGTGATGTCATTGTCTTCCCATGGCTTGGATACATAGCGGTAGATCTGACCTTTGTTGATGGCATCAATGGTCGCACCGATCTCGGCATAACCCGTCAACAGGATGCGTACCGTATCCGGCCATTTTGCCCGCACTTTTTCGAGGAACTGCGCACCGTTCATTTCGGGCATGCGCATATCGGAAACCACCAGATCGATGCTCTCCCGTTCCATGATCTCCAATCCCTGTGCGCCACCTTCCGCTGTGAAGATGGTGTATCCGAGCGGACGGAACAAGCGCTTCAGAGACGACAGGATGTTCGCCTCGTCATCGACGAAAAGTATCGTCGCCGGGGTTTGCGATACTGCGGCAGTGGTTGTTTCAGTCATGATGTTCAGTGTCCTTCGTGTTGCAGTTCATGTCTATATTTTCTGCGGTTGTTTGACGGGCAACCACACGCGGAAGGTCGTGCCCTTGCCGACCTCGCTGTGCACCTCGATACGTCCGTGATGCTTCTGCAGGATGCCGTA
>VBWD01000035.1 GCA_006218055.1 Gallionellaceae bacterium | reverse complement strand
TTCAACGCCTATGGCATCGGTAATGACCATAACGATCCAGTCAATAAAGCCCTGCATGGGCTTATCGGCCACAGTGTCACCGTGGATCAACGTATTGAATTCATTCTGGAACAACTAGAAAAGATGGGGGTCAGGGTGGAGGAAGAGCGCGCCACTGCCGATAAGTTCGATCCAAACCATTTAAATAAGATTGTTGATTAAAACCCTAGGGTATTCTACTATTCAGTCAGCGCGAGTTCGGATGCCTCGAATCTAGGCAGACCGTACCGCACCATCCGTATAAACAAAGCAAGGGGAAGAATATGCGCCTGACCACTAAAGGACGTTTCGCAGTGACCGCGATGGTTGACCTGACTCAGCGTGGGGGCAAAGG
This sequence comes from Gallionellaceae bacterium, assembly GCA_006218055.1. Lineage (GTDB taxonomy): Bacteria > Pseudomonadota > Gammaproteobacteria > Burkholderiales > Gallionellaceae > Sideroxyarcus. Next base: position 14,144 of record VBWD01000035.1, on the reverse strand, counting down.
TCCTGTCACGTTGGCTGCCATCAGCGACCGTCAAAAGATCTCGCTTTCGTATCTGGAGCAGTTGTTCTCCAAGCTACGCAAGAACAATGTGGTTGCCAGCGTGCGCGGCCCGGGTGGTGGCTACTGCTTGGCACGTCCAGCTAGTAAGATCACGATTGCCGATATCGTCATTGCAGTTGATGAGCCTTTGGATGCGACCAATTGTGATCGTATGGGAAATTGCAAAGACGGCGAACCCTGTTCGACGCACGATTTGTGGTTGGGCCTGAGTGACAAGATCCATGAGTACTTGCAGCAGGTGAATCTGCAACAAGTGGCTGATGGCAATGCAAAACAAGCTAGACCTGAGGTATCGACGATCACATTGGGCAAGTCTATCCAAAAGATGTCGGCACACGCTTGATAGGGATAAAGGAATGGAGATGACGTTGCATTTACCCATCTATATGGATTACTCCGCGACCACGCCGGTAGACCCGCGTGTGGCCGAGGTGATGATTCCATATCTCACTGAGAAGTTCGGCAATCCCGCCTCTCGTTCGCACTCCTTTGGTTGGACTGCGGATGAGGCAGTGGAACGTGCGCGTGAGCAAGTCGCCGCGCTGGTGAACGCTGATCCGAAAGAGATCGTGTGGACGTCCGGCGCGACCGAGTCGAACAACTTGGCCTTGAAGGGCGCGGCGAACTTCTACGCCGAAAAGGGCAAGCACATCGTCACGGTGAAGACCGAGCACAAAGCCATCCTGGATACGGACCGTCATCGTCTCCGTGATGTATGTGAACAACGAGATCGGCGTCATCCAGGACATCGCTGCCATCGGCGAGATATGCCGCGAACGCGGCATCCTGTTCCATGTGGATGCGGCACAAGCAACGGGTAAGCTCGTCATCGATCTGCAAAATCTCAAGGTCGACTTGATGTCGTTCTCCGCGCACAAGACCTACGGGCCGAAAGGAATCGGTGCCTTGTACGTGCGTCGCAAACCGCGTGTGCGCCTGGAAGCGCAGATGCATGGTGGTGGTCACGAGCGCGGCTTCCGTTCCGGTACATTGGCGACGCATCAGATCGTCGGTATGGGAGAGGCGTTCCGTATCGCCAAAGAAGAAATGGCGACCGAGAACGAGCGTATCCGTATGTTGCGCGACCGTCTGTGGGCGGGCTTTATGAGTATGGAAGAAGTATTCCTGAACGGCGACATGGAGCAGCGTGTGCCGCACAACTTGAACGTGAGCTTCAACTTCGTCGAAGGCGAGTCGCTCATCATGGCAGTCAAGGACATCGCGGTGTCGAGCGGCTCTGCGTGTACTTCTGCCAGCTTGGAGCCATCCTATGTGTTGCGCGCCTTGGGGCGCAATGACGAACTGGCGCATAGCTCTATCCGTTTCACGGTGGGGCGCTTCACCACAGTCGAAGAAGTAGATTTCACGATAAAGCTATTACACGACAGGATTACTAAATTGCGCGAGCTATCACCCTTATGGGAGATGTACAAAGACGGTGTTGACCTGAATACTGTGCAATGGGCGGCGCACTAACGGTGTAGGAGGACAAAATGGCATACAGCGAAAAATTACTGGATCACTACGAGAATCCCCGAAACGTGGGTTCGATGGATAAGAGCGACTCTTTTGTGGGCACGGGTATGGTCGGTGCACCCGCTTGCGGCGATGTGATGAAGTTGCAGATCAAAGTCGGCAAGGATGGCATCATCGAAGACGCGAAGTTTAAGACTTATGGTTGTGGTTCGGCCATTGCGTCGAGCTCTTTGGTGACCGAGTGGGTTAAAGGCAAGACGGTGGATCAGGCGTTGGCCATCAAGAACACGCACATCGCGGAAGAGTTGGCTTTGCCACCGGTGAAGATTCATTGCTCTATCTTGGCTGAAGATGCCATCAAGGCAGCGGTAGCGGATTACAAATCTAAGCATGGCGCAACGCTGGAAACTGCGGCCTGTAACGGAAATAAATAGGAGCGGAACATGAGCATCACGTTGACGGAAAACGCTGCCAAGCATGTGCAGAATTTTTTGACTAAACGCGGAAAAGGCGTTGGCCTGCGTTTGGGCGTGCGCACCAGCGGATGTTCTGGCATGGCTTACAAATTGGAATTTGCCGATGCGGCGGACACCACTGATCTGCAATTCAATAGTCATGGTGTGACGGTGTTGGTCGATCCGCAAAGCTTGCCTTACATCGACGGCATGGAATTGGACTACACGCGCGAAGGCTTGAACGAAGGCTTCAAATTCAACAATCCAAACGTGAAAGATGCGTGTGGATGTGGAGAGAGCTTCAAGGTCTGATGGTTTTTTTCCTATGAAGTCGCTCGATTTCCAGCAGGACTTCTTCCAGTTGTTCGAACTTTCGCCATGTTTCGCCATCGATAACGCGGCACTCGATCAGCGTTACCGCGACCTGCAATCGCAAGTCCACCCCGACAAATTCTCCCATCTTTCCGAATCCGAGCAGCGTCTCTCCATGCAGTGGTCAACGCGCATCAACGAGGGTTATCAGACCTTGCGCAGCCCGTTGGCACGTGGACGCTACCTGCTGTCGTTGCAAGGTGTGGATACGCAAGAAGAGACAAATACCGCAATGCCGCTGGATTTTTTGATGCAGCAGATGGAGCGGCGCGAAGCCTTGCAGGATGCGCTCGAAGCAAAAGACATCGATGCGCTCGATCGGTTAAGCGATACCACACGGCAAGACACGCGTGATTTGGTGCGGCAACTGGGCGTACAGCTGGATGACACGCAAGACCACCTCGCCGCTGCCGGCACTGTGCGAAAATTACGCTTCCTGGAAAAACTCGCGGAAGAGATTTCTTCCGCCTACGACGAATTAGATTCCTGATATGGCACTGCTCCAAATCTCAGAACCCGGATTATCTGCCGCACCCCACCAGCATCGGCTGGCGGTGGGTATCGACTTGGGAACGACCAACTCACTGGTGGCGACGGTACGCAACGGCATCAGTGTGGTGTTGAACGATGAGCAAGGTTCTGCGCTGTTGCCCTCGGTTGTGCGTTATTCAGAAGACGGAAACGTTCAAGTCGGCATCACGGCGCAAGCCCTGCAGAGCGCAGATCCGCAGAACACCATCGTGTCGGTGAAGCGTTTCATGGGGCGCGGTCTTAAGGATGTGGGCGAGGTCATCGACCTGCCTTATCGTTTTGTGGATTCCCCTGGTATGGTGCAGTTGCGTACCGTCGCTGGCGTGAAGAGCCCAGTCGAAGTTTCTGCCGAAATTTTGAAGGTGTTGCGTGACCGCGCGGAACGTTCTCTGGGCGGCGAATTGGTCGGTGCAGTCATTACCGTGCCAGCCTACTTTGACGATGCGCAACGTCAGGCGACGAAAGATGCGGCGAAACTGGCAGGACTGAATGTATTGCGCTTGCTCAATGAGCCGACCGCTGCCGCTATCGCCTATGGTTTGGATAACGCTTCCGAAGGCGTTTATGCCGTATATGACTTGGGCGGCGGCACCTTCGATATTTCCATACTGCGTTTATCCAAGGGCGTGTTCGAAGTGTTGGCGACCAATGGTGACTCGGCTTTGGGCGGTGACGATTTCGATCAGCGTATCTATTGCTGGATATTGGAGAAGGCAGGGCTGTCGCAATTGGATGCGAAAGATACGCGTCTGCTGTTGACGCATTCCCGAGCCGCCAAAGAACAACTGACAGACCATATACAGACTCAGATCACGGCTGTGTTGAGCAATGGTGAGTTGGTGGATGTCACGCTAACACGTGATGATTTCTACGCGATGACGCAGAACTTGCTGACTCGCACGCTACAGCCTACCCGTCGTGCCTTGCGTGATGCGAAGCTGAGTGTGGAAGAGGTCAAAGGTGTAGTGATGGTGGGCGGTTCGACACGCATGCCGCAGGTGCAACGCGCTGTCGCCGAACTGTTCAATCAGACTCCCCTCACCAACCTCGATCCCGATAAAGTCGTGGCATTGGGGGCAGCGATACAAGCCAATGTGCTGGCAGGCAATCGCAGTGCGGATGACTGGTTGTTGCTGGATGTGATCCCGCTGTCACTCGGTATCGAGACGATGGGAGGACTTAGCGAAAAGATCATTCCACGCAACAGCACCATTCCAAGTGCGCGTGCGCAGGAGTTCACAACGTTCAAAGATGGGCAGACTGCGATGAGCATCCATGTGGTGCAGGGCGAGCGCGAATTGGTGACTGATTGCCGCTCGCTGGCGAAGTTCGAGCTGCGCGGCATCCCCGCGATGGTGGCGGGTAGTGCGCGTATCCGCGTCACCTACCAAGTGGATGCGGACGGTCTATTGAGTGTGACTGCGCGTGAGATGAACAGCGGTGTCGAATCGGCGGTGACGGTAAAGCCGTCGTATGGATTGAGCGAGGGGGAAATCACCCGTATGTTGCAAGACGGCAACCAGCATGCGCGCGACGATATGCAAGCACGTGCCCTGCGTGAGCAACAGACGGAGGCGGCGCAACTGTTGGAAGCCGTGGATAACGCACTGCGGTTGGATGGCGATGCCATACTGGATGCGCAAGCTAAAGCGAGAATCCAAGGCAGTATGGAAGCATTGCGCAGCGTATTAAGCGGTAGCGATCACCTCGTTATCAAACGCGCTGTTGAAGCCTTGAATCAAACCACGGTCATCTTCGCGCAAGCCCGTATGGATCGCAGTGTTTCGACTGCACTGAAGGGTCACAATCTATCGGAGTTGGAATGACACAAATCATCATACTGCCGCATGAAGAACTATGCCCTAAAGGCGCGCTGATCGAGGCGACTCCGGGAACATCCATCTGCGATGCTTTGTTGGAACACGACATCGAGATCGAGCATGCCTGCGAGAAGTCTTGTGCGTGCACCACGTGCCACATCATCGTGCGCGAAGGTTTCCGTAGCTTGGAGGAGGCAACGGAATTGGAAGAAGATATGCTGGACAAGGCGTGGGGATTGGAACCCAACTCGCGCCTGAGTTGTCAGGCCAAAGTCGGCGAAACGACGCTGGTCGTCGAGATCCCCAAGTACTCCATCAATATGACCAAGGAAGGCCATTCGAAATGAAATGGATAGACATCCGCGATATCGCCATTGCATTGGCCGAAAAACACCCGGAAGTGGATCCGCTCAAAGTGAATTTTGTTGAGTTGCACAACTTTGTGGTCGATCTGGAGGGCTTTGATGACGACCACAGCCGCGGCGGCGAAAAGGTGCTGGAAGCGATACAGGCGACTTGGATAGAAGAGGCCGAGTGATGTTGAAGGATTGGCGCAACATCTCTAACCGTTGGCTCTACGCACTGGGCGTACTGATTGTCGGCGGCTTGATCGGCGGAGCCTTGTATCTGCAATACGGTCTGCGTGAAGATCCATGCCCCTTGTGCATGATTCAGCGCGTCATCTTCATCGCCATCGGCGTGATCTTCCTCATCGCGGCGATACACAATGCGGGGCGCGTCGGACGCTGGGTGTATTCCATTTTGATCGCGCTCACGGCTCTTGGCGGTGTCGCCGTCGCCTCACGCCACATCTGGATCCAACATCTGCCGAAAGACCAGATACCTGCCTGCGGTCCCGGTCTTGACTTCATGTTGCAGAACTTCCCGCTAGCGGAAGTGTGGCAAGAACTGATGCATGGTTCGGGCGAGTGTGCGGCGAAGGGGTGGAGCTTCCTGGGTCTTGGGCTGCCCGAGCTGACCCTCATCTGGTATGTGTTACTCGGCCTGTGGGCGATTTGTTTGTCTTAAGCAATACCGGCATCGTTCAGATGCCGGTAACTCCAACGATCAGTCCTCGAAGCGTTTGATCATGATGCGGCGCAGCAGGTTGTCTTTGACGATGAACTGGTGATACAGCGCTGCGGCGACGTGAAACGCCACCAACAACAGCAATATGCCGATGAAAAGTTCGTGCACTTCCTTGGCGTCCACTTTGTGGAAGTCCGGGATCAGGGCTGGATCGCCGGCTTTCAGCGCATCGATCACGCCAGAGGTCGCCGCAGTCACCATGCCAGTGATGGCGACAGCGATGACAGTGAGGTTGGTCAACAGATGGGTCAGGGCCGCGACTTTATTCAACAAAGGATTGGTGTTGGCCGGAGCGGGTTCACCGTCCTTCTTTCTGAAATAGATGCGTACCAGGGTGAGCAGCAATACGAGATCGCCTTTGCTCTCATCCAATTTGTGGCCGAAATAGAAGGCGATGATGACGAGGGCGAAGATCGCCCAGTGCATGATGGCGGTGCGTTTGCTGTATTGCTTCATGGTTCACTCCTGTAGAAAAAATGCCCGCGCATTTTAGCGGATTGTGGCGAATAGAATCCCTGTTCAAATTAAGTTAATAAAGGGAGGCGCAGGGTGGCGACCAAGCCGCCGCCTTCGCGTTGTGACAGCACTAATCGCCCCTGATGAATTTGGGCGGCGCGTTCCACGATAGCCAAGCCCAGCCCTGACCCGACCGCATCACTACGTGCACTTTCCAGTCGCACGAAAGGGCGTTTCGCCGCATCCAGTTGGCCGGCGTGGATGCCGCCGCCGCGATCGCTGACGGTGATCTCCAAGCTGTGTTCGTCGTGGCGCAAGCCGATCACGATCTCTCCCCCGCCGTACTTCACTGCATTGTCCAACAGGTTGCTCAATGCACGCTTGAGTAGGAGTGGGCGGACGTTCTGTGCGGGTAGTGGTCGCAGGTCGAGTGTCAGTGACTTGGAAAGGTGGGCATAGGGTTGCGCGGCATCGCGTATCAAAGCAGAGACATCGGTGGGCACGCTTGATTCTTGTGTGTCCAAGCGGGCGTAATCGAGGAACTGCTGGATGATCTCGTCCATCTGCGTGACATCGGCGCTGAGTCCATCGCGCAGCGATGCATCTGCGCTCAATTCCGCAGCGAGACGTACACGCGCCAGCGGTGTGCGCAGATCATGCGAGATGCCTGCCAGGACCATGGCGCGCTCCCGTTCGTTCGCCTCAAGATCGGCGGACATCTGGTTGAAGGCGCGCGACACGGTGGCGATCTCGTGCGAACCTTCTTCGGGCAAGGGTGGTGGTGTCTGTCCATGCCCGACTTGTTGCGCCGCTTCGGATAGCCGCTTGAGCGGATACGCGACTTGGCGGGCGATGAGGTACGCCCCGAGCAAGGCGAGTAGCAATGTGACGACACCCCACATCAACAGGATGTGTGAGACGGGGTGTTCGATACGCTCACGCGGTAATGCCACCCAGAATTCATCCGGGCCGATGCGGAAGCTCACCCACAAGGCATCCACACCGTTGCGAATCGCGGCGAAGTTCGTATCTGGCCCCAGTTCCGCGCGCACTTTCTGTTTCATCAGCGCTACTTCCGGCGGGCCCTCTTCAAGCAGGGTCAGCACATCATCCGCTTCCGCCATCTCCACCCGCATGCCCTCGGCTTCGCGCAACTCGGCCAGTAAAGCGCCGCGCCATTCGGGTGCGGCGGAGAGCACAGCGGCGCGCGTCAGATTCACCACCGAGACCACCAGTTGCGCCATCTGTTGCGAGCGCGGTTCTTGTTCGGCCTGCCTGAACACGAACAACAAAGTCGTGAGCGACAGCACGATCAATGCGACGATGAGCAGGAATGAACGTGCGAGCAGAGTCTTGGGTAGAAGTGATGTCATGTCTTCATTCCATCGGGCACGAATACATAGCCATGCCCCCACACCGTTTGAATGAAGCGGGGCTTGTTGGTATCGGGTTCGATCAGTTTACGCAGCCGCGAGATCTGCACATCGATGGCGCGGTCGAAAGGTTCGTGGTCGCGTCCGCGCGATAACTCCATCAACTTGTCGCGCGACAGCGGATGGCGGGGATGAGTGATCAAGGTCTTGAGCAAGGCGAATTCTCCCGTCGTCAGGGCGAGCAGCTTGCCTCCACGTTTCAATTCGCGCGTCCCCAGGTTGAGTTCGCAATCGCTGAAGGCGATGACTTTTTCATCAGCGTCCGGCGCACCGGCAGGTTGACTGCCTTTGCGCCTGAGCACGGCGTTGATGCGCGCCACCAACTCGCGCGGATTGAATGGTTTGGGCAGATAGTCGTCCGCCCCCATCTCCAGGCCCACGATGCGGTCGATCTCATCGCCCTTGGCGGTAAGCAGAATGACGGGCACCTGTTCACTTGTACCGCGCAAGCGGCGCAGGATGGAGAGGCCGTCTTCTTTGGGCAGCATCAGGTCGAGCACCAGAAGATGGAAACGCCCGTTACGCAGTGCACCGTCCATCGCCTCACCGTCGCCGACGGCTTTGGTGTCGAATCCCTGCTCGTTCAGATAGCGCAGTAGCAAGTCGCGCAGGCGAACGTCGTCGTCGATGATGAGGATGCGGTGTCGGTTGTCCATGGCGTAATCATAAACGCGCACTGCTACGAAACTGTGAGAATTTGTCGGCCTGCGCGTATCCTGAAACAAATATTTACAATTTTGAGGTTGCCGTACACACCCGCCTTACATTTCAATCCCATCATCCTCATCACGCCAATGAGGCGGATGAGCAGAAGACACAGGAGAACACCATGAATGCCATTTTGAAAGCACTGATCGCCGCCGGTATCGTCGCCTCGTTCAGCATGAATGCGTTGGCTGCCGATACCGTCAGCACCACGCAGCAGCGTCTGGAACGCATGAAGACGATGACACCCGACCAGCGCGCCAAAGAACACGAGAGCATGCGCAAGGAGCACGGGAAGATGAAGCCTGAACAGCGCGAACAAGAGCGCAAGGCGATGCAAGACTACATGGACAAGCAATCCCCGGATGAACGCCGTGCGATGCGCAAGCAGATGCATGAAGACATGCAGCGCATGAGCCCGGAAGAGCGACGCGACCACCGCGAAACCATGAAGAGGGACTGGGAAGGCATGTCGCCCGAACAGCGCTCAGAGCGTCGCAAAGAGATGCGCGAACATTTCGACAGGATGCCACCCGAGGAACGCAAAGAGATGCGGCACGAGATGAAAGAGCACATGAGGGGCATGTCGCGTGAAGAGCGCCGCGAGATGCGTGAGCATATGCACGAACGATATGAAAAGATGTCTCCGAAAGAGCGTAACGAATTCAAACGCGATATGGATCGTCGTAGCCGGTCAGGTGATGTGCACTACTCGGCACATACTCATCACGGCAAAACGATCGAGCGCGTCGAATTCAGGATCGGCTTCTAAGCCAGGCCAAAGCGCCCGTTCCTGCTACATGCCCGCTGGCGAAACAGGCGGTCAGCAAATAGCCGCCGGTGGGCGCCTCCCAATCCAACATCTCGCCCGCGCAGAATATGCCGGGCGATTTCTTTATCATCAATTTCTCATCTAGCGATTCGAAGGTGACGCCTCCAGCGCTACTGATGGCCTCGCTTAATGGGCGTGCTGCGATGAGTTTTAGAGGCAAGGCTTTGATGGTTGCGGCAAGTAGTACGACATCGTTCATCTGTTCCGCACTCAATGCTTCGCGCAACAGATTCGCTTTTACACCCTTCAAGCCCAAGCGACTTTGCAGGTGACTTGAAAGTGAGCGTGAACCACGTGGGTGGGATACTTCGGTTCGCACACGGTCTGCTGACCAATCAGGGAGTAGGTCGAGGTGTAGTGTGGCGCGTCCATTACGAGCTATCTCGTCACGTATAGCAGCTGAGAGTGCGTAGATCAGCCCGCCTTCGATGCCATGGGTCGTGATGACGCACTCCCCTTGTTTTCGCACATCGGCGAAAGTGGCGGCAATGGATTTGAGTGGCTCACCGATGAAGCGTTCGCGGAAGTGCGCACTCCATGTGATGTCGAAGCCGCAATTGCCAGGGAGAAGTGGCGCGACCTCGGCGCCGTGTTGTGCAAGTAGCGGAACCCATGCGCCATCAGAACCAAGCTGCGGCCAACTGCCACCGCCGAGGGCGAGGATGACGGCGGAGTGGGAGGTGGTTTTGACGAGTGTTCCCTCATCCCAACCCTTCTCCCAGCGGGAGACGGGCTCTACTTCCCTCTCCCCGCGGGAGAGGGATTGAGGGTGAGGGTTGTTGCGTACCTCAAATCGTAACGCTCCCTCTTCATCCCAGCCTACCCAACGATGCCGCATGTGGAATTGCACGTCGGTTTCGCGTAAGCGATGCAGCCAAGCGCGCAATAAAGGTGCAGCTTTCATATCGGCAGGGAACACGCGGTTTGATGAGCCCACGAAAGTGTCTATACCGAGTCCGTGTATCCACTCGCGTAGTGCATCAGGGGAGAAAGCGTTCAACAGCGGTTCGATGTGTTCGCGGCGTGAGCCATAGCGTGTGAGAAAGTTGGCGAACGGTTCGGAGTGCGTGATGTTCATGCCGCCTTTGCCGGCCATCAGGAACTTGCGCCCCACGCTGGGCATCGCGTCATACACATCAACACGGACACCCGCATTGGCGAGCACTTCGGCTGCCATCAATCCGGCCGGACCGCCGCCGATGATGGCGACAGAGCGCGTGCGCCGGGTCGAATTCAAATCGACACCCCGCGTCGCGCAGCCATGCTTTGTCCTATCGCGCGCAGTTTTTCGTTATTCAGCAAGGTGGCTGCCAGCGGCAGCAATGTTTCATTTTCCAGTTCGATGTGCTTCGCATATACATCGATAAAGTGTCGGGCGATGGAGGCATCCACAGTCTTGGATTGCGCTGCAGCGATACTCATCAACAACGGGCGCAAACTTTGCCAAGCGGCTTCCATCGTTTTGTGTTCTTGCAGTAAGCGCGTGATGATCGAAGCCGCCGTCTGATCCTGTGTGGAAAGTAACTGCGGGAAGAGGTCTTGTTCCTCGTCTTGGTGGTGATGCTGTCCGGCCGTATCGAAATAACGCAGGATGGCGCGAGCGGCTTGGACGGCTTGTTCGTCGTGCTCCTGTGTTGCCAAGTGATCCACCAATCGATGGAGCGTGACGCATTGCGCTTCTATCCTGCCGTGGCAGGCTTGCAACATCTCCAGCGGATCGTCGAAGGTGGGTGCAGAGGTGCTACCGAGAAGTGAGTTCATGGAAAGGTCATCAGAAGGTGAGGAATGGGTCGTGCGTGATCGCTGTTGCCACGATGTAAGCGAACGTGAGTAGCGCGGCCATCCAAGCAGCAAACCGCATCGGATGCGTTTTGGCAAAGCGGAACGCCAGCATGCCAAGGCCGATGTAGAGCAACAGCGCAACGATCTTCGCGGCCAACCAGGGTGAGTTCGCGGGCGTGTAGCCAAGCTGCCAAGCGAGCAGGATCGCGCTGGTGAGCAGGACGGTGTCGATGCTGTGCGGGGCGATCCTTAACCAGCGTTGCCGCATGATGGGTGAGCCGCGCATGAGCCAGATGCCGCGCAAAAAGAACAGACTGAAACTGAGTACGACACAGGTGATGTGGATGATCTTGAGCATCGGCGCGATTCAGTTCTTCTCGAGTTGGCTGTCCAGCCGGTCTTTCGCATGCGCTTGCGCCTTGGCATAGATGACAGCCAAATCTGCGGGATTCACATCGATCACGCTATCCATCTGTCTCAGCGCCCATTCGATGTCGGCAGGTTCGGGGATGAGTGCCGGTTCGAGTTTCGGTGGCATGGGTGCTGCTTGGAAGGGGTAGCGTCTGCCGGGCAACACGTTGTTGATGAGTAATGCCAATATCAGCGAGATGAAGGTATTGGCGATCACGATCATCGCTACCCATTGCCAGCCCATCTCATGGAATTGTCCGCCTGCCAACACAAGTGTCAGCGCCGTGGCTGCACCGGGAGGGTGCAGGCAATTCAGGTAATGCATCAGGAAGATGGCAATGCCGACAGCTACACCTGCCGCAATGGCCGGATCGGGGATGAGCACGATACAAACCCAACCGGCGAGGGCGGAGACCAAATGGCCGCCGACCAGATTCCAAGGTTGTGCGAAGGGACTGTGCGGGGAAGCGAACAGCAGCACGGCAGAGGCTGCCATCGAACCCAACATCAGCAGCTGATAACTATGTTGAGGTAATGCATAAAGCACCCACGCCAGCAGCAGGATGGCGATGCCGCCTGCCAATCCACTGCGAACCTTTTCTAAAAACGGGGCGGAGGTCTTGTGCGGGATGAATGACTTTATGAATGTGCTGAGGTTCATTTCTTTAACTTCGCTTTTGTTCCCGGTAGCAGGTCGGCCAAAGTGCTTCCGTCCAGTGTATCCATGAATGCCTTTTGCGCATTGAAGAATATCTTTCTCAGGCGACAGTTGGGCATCAGCGGGCAGCAATTGTTGAGTGCATCCTCTTTCATGCAGTAGAGGAGTGCGAGATTGCTTTCCATCAAACGCACGACATCACCAATCGATATCTCCGCGGGCGCGTGCGCGAGCCGGATCCCGCCATTCCTCCCCCGTTCACTTATGACGACACCTGCCGCGACCAACTGCATGACAACCTTCATCAAGTGAGTCTTGACGATGTCAAAGGCTTCAGAGACTTCCGCGATGGTGGCCGGTTCGTCTTTCTGGCCCAAGTAGATCAGGGTGCGCAGCGCGATGTCGGTGGAAAGGTTGAGTTGCATAGTGAGGTACCCGGTTCGTGAGCGTCATGTTTATGCGCGACATTCTGCCGCATATTTAGCAGGTTTCATATTACATTCATTTTGGTTGCATCTTTCAAAAAATAGGAATACATTGCTATTCAATGAATCATTTAAACGGCTTGGGTAGAACAACATGATCGAACCGGCAAGTCTTGGAAATTTCTTCACCATCTTCTTTACCTCCGCGATGGTGATCATGTTGGGTGCGCTGTACGCCTTGCTGTTCGCATTCTCCCGCCTCAAAGGCGATAGCCGTTTGATGCCTCTGGCCTACCTTTCTTATGCGGGCCTCGTTATCTCCACTTTCTTTCTAGCGGATGCAGCCAATCTGCTGAAGCATCCTTTTTGGACAGTCATCGTTGCATTCATGTTGGTGGGGTACTTGCTCGCACCGCATGCGATCTGGCATCTGTGTGTGGGCACACATGCCGCAGAGCATGCAGAGGCAGAGCCGGTGCCGGTTAAAGATTTTTAACGTTGAGTAAGGGAGATAACCATGGCGACAAGTCAGTGGTGGGCATCTGAATCATTCTGGCGCAAGACGGCGATCTGGGTCACCGGCGGATCGTTCGTCGCGCTGATCCTTTTAACGATGGACACGATCCCGCAGATATCCAGCGGGTCTAAGCGTGTTCCGGCATATTCGGTCATCAATCATCGTATCGAATATAAGTTCGACGAGAAGCGTCACGTGCAAGTGCCAGTGATCGGTGCGAAAGAGCCGTTGTTCGGCAAAGAGTTGAACGAAGAAGAAGCCGAAGCGTTGGTCAAGCTGGGCAAGTTGACGACGCAGGCGAAGAACTGCATGAACTGCCACACCTTGTTGGGTAACGGTGCTTACTACGCCCCCGACCTTACAAAATCATGGCTTGATCAGTATTGGGGTACCAAGGAGGTACGCGAAGTGCAGATGTTGGAGTTCATCAAAGATCCTTCGGACAAGGTGCACAACAGCATGGGGCGGCGCATGCCAAAGCTCGAGATTACCGACGAGGAAGCGCGCGGTGTGGTGGCATTCCTGAAATGGATGTCCAGCATCGATACCAACGGCTTCCCCTATAACTTCAAATCCATCGAACAGGAGAATTGATCATGGCGACGCTAGGACAGTTGGATAGTGCCAACCTGAACGGTGGGCAAAAGCTGGCGGTGAAATATTTCACCGTGGCGATCGTGTTATTCGGCGCGCAAGTATTGTTCGGCCTGCTGTCGGGGCTGCAATATCTGTATCCGGATTTCTTATATGGCGTGTTGGATTTCAGCGTCAACCGCATGGTGCATATCAATGCGCTGGTGGTTTGGTTGCTGTATGGATTTCTAGGATCTGTTTATTGGTTGTTGGAAGAAGAGTCGCAACATGAGGTGGTCGGACTCAAGCTGGGCAACCTGATCTACTGGGTACTCACAGCGGCAGTCACGGTCGTCGTGTTGGTGTATCTGTTCGTGCAGATCGGCCCCGGTAAAGAATCTTCCATCTGGCTCATCAACGAAGGTCGTGAATACATCGAAGCGCCGCGTTGGGCTGATATCGGCATCGTAGTCAGCGTGCTGATGGTGTTCTACAACGTCGCTGCTACTTTCTCCAAGGGGCGTTACACCGGCATCGCGGGTGTGTTGG